>JBDTCP010000201.1:0-8615 GCA_039923555.1 Nitrobacter sp. | reverse complement strand
GGCTTGCCAGTCGCTGGATCAATCGGATCACGCAACCAAACCACGATGCCGCAAAGTCCGCTGTGGCATTTACTGACACGGACTTTGGCGTCGCCAGCTTGTGTCAACCAGATGCCGGTGGGATCGGCGGGTGCCTGTGCGGCGGCGATCTGGACAGATAATATTGCGGTGAGGAATGCAATCGCAAAACCAGATCGCACGAGCATGATAACCTCCGGGAGCAATCCGGTGTGCATAACAAAAAAACGGAGGCATGCAACGTCATCCAGGTGACGCAGCGAGGTCCGGATGCGTCTCGCAAACAAGCAGTCTGCCAAGGCTGGGTGGTCCGCCCGTTGACCCCTCGTATGTTCTGGCATGTAAAAGCTATTGTAGTATGTAACATCGAGGGAACCATCTATAAGGGTTTCCGTTAAATCCATTATCTCCCACCATTTCCGGATAAAGACCCATGACCTTCACGCTTCCAGACCTGCCCTATGCCCACGACGCGCTCGCGCCCCATATGTCCAAGGAAACCTTGGAATATCACCACGATAAGCATCATCAGGCCTACGTGACCAACGGCAATAATGCGATCAAGGGAACCGAATTCGAGGGCAAGTCGCTCGAGGAGATCGTCAAGAGCTCGTACGGCAAGAGCGCGTCCGCGGCCGTCTTCAATAACGCCGGTCAGCACTACAACCATCTGCATTTCTGGAAATGGATGAAGCCTAACGGCGGCGGCAACAAACTGCCCGGCCGTCTGGAGAAGAAGATCACCGAGGATCTTGGCGGTCTTGATAAATTCAAGGCCGATTTTGCCGCGGCCGGCGCTGGACAGTTCGGTTCGGGTTGGGCTTGGCTGCAGGTGAAGAATGGCAAGCTTGAAGTGACCAAGACGCCGAACGGCGAAAATCCGCTAATTCATGGCGCGACTCCGATCCTCGGCTGCGATGTCTGGGAGCACTCCTACTACATCGACTACCGCAACCGCCGTCCCGATTACCTCAAGGCGTTCTTGGAAAATCTGGTGAACTGGGATTACGTCGACGAGATGTTTTCCAAGGCCACCTGATTATCGCCTGGGCGAACGCCCGGCTGCGAAAACTGAAGAGGCGGCACGATCGTGCCGCCTTTTTCATTTCCCAGCACGCGAGGGACGACGCTCTGCCTGCCTTCTGCCTTGCCGCGCCGAACGGTTTTCGGCAAAATAATACGAATGCGGCGCGGGGTCGGCGACGGGACAAACGATGAACTATCTCCTGGTTTTTGTCGGCGGCGGCCTCGGCGCGACCCTGCGGCACGCGGTCAACATAGTGTGCGCCCGGGCCTTCGGAACACATTTCCCGTTCGGCACATTCATCATCAACATCACGGGCTCGATCGTGATGGGGCTGATTGCGGGCTATCTCGCGTTCAAGGGCAACGCCGCCCAGCCGTGGCGGCTGTTCGTGATGACGGGCATTCTCGGCGGGTACACCACCTTCTCGGCATTTTCACTGGATACCGCGCTGCTGTACGAACGCGGTGAGATCGGTCTAGCTCTTCTCTATGTGGTTGGCTCGGTAGGGCTGGCGATCGCAGGCCTGTTTGGTGGTCTTGCGCTGGTCCGCCATCTGGCGTGAGGGCCGCCCCTGCCGCTCGCGCTTCGGGGCCGCGAAGTCGGGTCATTCGCTGGACTCCTGTGATGTTATAATATAACAATTGTGAGCCAATTATTGGCAACTTGGCCCGTTCGCACCGTACCGGGCCGGAAAGCGCCTCAAGTGCCTCATTCTCACGATCGCGACCATGGTCAAACTCACGGGCACGGGCATGGGCATGGGCACACCCATGGACCTTCCTCGCCGCATCCGGCCCAGGCGGCCTCGTGGTCGATCCTGCGGATGGCGCTGGTCGTGCGGCTCGGGACCGCCCTTGCGGTCAGCGCCGGGCTCTGGGGCGCCGTTCTGCTGGCGATGAGATGAGCATGGCGGCGCAACTGCAGTTCCGCGACGTCACCCTCGGCTATGACCGGCATCCAGCCGTGCATCATCTCAGCGGTGAAATCGCGGCCGGTGCGCTGCTGGCCGTGGTTGGCCCGAACGGCGCGGGCAAGTCGACGCTGTTCCGCGGCATTGTCGGCATCCTGAAGCCGTTGGCCGGGTCGATCACCTATGGCGACCTCGATGTCCGCGATATCGCCTATTTGCCGCAGAGCGCGGAGATCGATCGCAGCTTTCCGATTTCGGTATTCGATTTCACCGGCGCCGGGTTATGGCGCACCATCGGCGCGTTCGGCGGACTCGGCAGGCGCGAGCGTCAGCGGGTCGTTGAAGCCCTGGCTGCCGTCGGCCTCAACGGATTCGAAAACCGTCCCATCGGCACGCTGTCAGGTGGACAGATGCAGCGGATGCTGTTCGCCCGGGTGCTATTGCAGGATGCGGATGTGATCGTGCTGGACGAACCGTTCAATGCCATCGATGCCAAGACGTCGGCTGATCTGCTCGCTTTGGTGCGGCGCTGGCATGAGGAGAAGCGCACGGTACTCGCCGCGCTGCATGACATGGACATGGTGCGGGGCAACTTCCCCGAAACCCTCCTGCTTGCTCGGAGCACCGTGGCGTGGGGCCAGACCTCGCTGGTGCTGACCACGGACAATCTGTCGAAAGCCCGGCAGATGTGCGAAGCCTTCGACGATGGCGCTGCCGCCTGCGCGGCGCCCGCGCTGCCGCCGCGCGCGGCCTGAGGCATCATGGTCTACGACGCGCTGATTGCTCCCTTCGCCGATTTCGAATTCATGCGCCGCGCGTTGGCGGCGACGATTGCACTCGCGCTCGGCGCCGCGCCGATAGGCGTGTTCCTGATGTTGCGGCGGATGAGTCTCGTCGGCGACGCGATGGCGCACGCGATTCTGCCGGGCGCGGCCATCGGCTTCCTGCTGTCGGGCCTCAATCTGTTTGCAATGACGGTCGGCGGGTTGATCGCGGGATTCGCGGTGGCGATTCTGGCGGGAGTGGTGTCGCGCGTCACCGAACTGAAAGAGGATTCCTCGCTCGCGACCTTCTACCTGGCGTCACTCGCGCTCGGCGTCACCATCGTGTCGGTCAAGGGCACCAACATCGATCTGCTGCATGTGCTGTTCGGCAACATTCTTGCGATGGACGACCAGACGCTGCTGGTGATCGCCGTCAATGCCACGGTAACGCTGGTGGTGCTCGCGGTGATCTATCGTCCGCTGGTGATCGAATGTGTTGACCCATTGTTTCTGCGCACAGTGAGCCGCGCTGGCGCGCCGGCGCATCTGGCGTTTCTGGCGTTGATCGTCGTCAATCTGGTCAACGGCTTTCATGCGCTGGGTACCTTGCTGGCGGTGGGTCTGATGGTGCTGCCTGCCGCCATTGCGCGATTCTGGTCGCGCGACATTACCGGCATGATGATGATCGCCGTCGCCAGCGCGGTGCTGTCGGGCTACGCCGGACTGGTGCTGTCATTTCACAGCAAGGTGCCGTCAGGGCCAGCGATCATCCTGGTGGCATCGGCGCTATATGTCGTGTCGGTGCTGTTCGGCAGCGTCGGGGGGATGCTACGCCAGCTGTTTCCCGCACCCCATCTCGAAGCGTGATGATGGACGTCATGGCGCGGTCCCGTCGCTTTGGAATCGGTGTGATCGTGATGATGTTGGCGGCGCTAGCCCCCGCCCGCGCGCACGCTCGCATCGACGTGGTCGCGAGCTTCTCGATCCTCGGTGATTTAGCGAGGGCTGTCGGAGGCGCGCGGACCGATGTCACGACGCTGGTCGGGGCGAAAGGCGACGTGCACGTCTTTACCCCATCGCCCGAAGATGCGCGGAAGGTCGCTGCCGCCAAGCTCGTCATCGTCAACGGGCTTGGCCTCGAAGGCTGGCTGCCGCGGCTGGTGCAGGCTTCCGGCGGCCACGCGGCGATCGTGGTTGCGAGCGCAGGCATTCCGGTGCGCAGCGTCGTTGCCGGTGAAACGCCGAGCCATGGTGAGGGTTCGTCCGATCCGCATGCATGGCAATCCGTCACCAACGCCGAGATCTATGTCGCCAACATTCGCGACGCGCTGATCGCGGCCGACCCGGCCGGCGAAGCGGTCTATCAGGCCAACGCGGCCGCCTATCTCGTGAAATTGGATGCGCTGGATCGCGAGGTGCGTGAGGCGGTGGCCCGGATTCCGCCGGAGCGCCGCAAAGTGATCTCGACCCACAACGCCTTCAGCTATTTCGAGGCAGCCTACGGGATCGCCTTTATCGCCCCGCAGGGAGTCTCGACCGACAGCGAGCCGAGCGCGCGCGACATCGCGGCGACTATCATGCAGATCAGAACCGCAAAAATCCCGGCCGTTTTTCTGGAAAATCTCAGCGATCCGCGGCTGATCCGCCAAATCGCCGCCGAAGCCGGGGCGCGGGTCGGCGGGACCCTCTATTCCGACAGTTTGAGCGACGAAAAGGGCGATGCACCCACTTACATTGCCATGGTCAGGCATAATATAAGAGCGCTAACGAGCGCGCTGGCGGAATAGCCGGGCGGCGCCTTCTTTACCCTTCCCCTCAGGAGGGACCGGCCGCGTAGCGGCCAGGCGGTCGCTGAATGTCCGCGCGCTATTGACCCCCACCTCTCCCTGCAAGGGGAGGGGAGCAGCCCCGAGTTGTTGATGACTGATGTAAACGCTCCCGCCTCGACGAAAATCCCCGTGACGGTGCTGACCGGCTATCTCGGGGCCGGCAAGACCACGCTGCTGAACCGCATCCTGTCCGAAAATCACGGCAAGAAATACGCCGTGATCGTCAACGAATTCGGCGAAATCGGTATCGACAACGACCTGATCATCGGCGCCGACGAGGAAGTGTTCGAAATGAACAACGGCTGCGTCTGCTGCACCGTGCGCGGCGACCTCGTGCGTATTCTCGAGGGATTGATGAAGCGCAAGGGCAAGTTCGACGCCATCATCGTGGAGACCACCGGCCTCGCCGACCCGGCGCCGGTGGCGCAGACCTTCTTTGTCGACGAGGACGTGCAGAACAATGCGCGGCTCGATGCCGTGGTGACGGTGGCTGACGCCAAGTGGCTCAGCGAGCGGCTGAAGGATGCGCCCGAGGCCAAGAATCAGATCGCCTTCGCCGATGTCATCGTGCTCAACAAGACCGATCTCGTTTCGGAGTCCGAACTCGCCGAGGTCGAAGCGCGGATTCGCGGCATCAATCCCTATGCCAAGCTGCATCGTACCGAGCGCTGCCAGGTGGCGCTGTCGGATGTTCTGGAACGCGGCGCGTTCGATCTCGACCGTATCCTCGAACTCGAGCCGGATTTCCTCAAGGACGACGATCATGACCATCATCACCATCACGACCACCACGATCACGACCATCATCATGACGATGGACATGGCCACGGCCTGAAGCACTATCACGACGAAGAGATGCAATCGATGTCGCTGCGTTCGGACAAGCCGCTCGATCAGGAGAAGTTCATGACGTGGCTGCAGGAGCTCCTGGCGGCGGAGGGGCAGAAGATTCTGCGTTCGAAGGGCATTATGGCCTTCACCGGCGAGGACGACCGTTACGTCTTCCAGGGCGTCCACATGATGCTGGAGGGCAGCCGCCAGCGCAAATGGAAGCCGGACGAGAAGCGCGAAAGCCGTCTCGTGTTCATTGGCCGCGAATTGCCGGAAGAGATGATTCGCGAAGGCTTTGAGAAGTGCGTAGCCTCATGATGAGCGAACTTGATCCTCCGCAGCCGCGCTCCGTCGCCTCGGCCATCGACCGCGTGCGTCCTGTCACCATCGATGCGCGGGTCGCAGCGGTGTATTTCATCGGCGATCGCGCCGCATTCGTCGGGGACGAGGAGACCGTCACGCTCGTTGCCGGCGACGGCGAGAAGGTTGCGGTCACCGTTCACGGCGGCGCGATCCTGTCGTCGGCTTCGGATGGTGCGCGGGTCATCACCGGCGGCGACGACGGCAACGTGGTCGCGCTCGACGCGAAGGGCGAGAGCTCGGTTCTCGTGACCGACCCAAAACGCCGCTGGATCGACAAGGTTGCGGCCCATCCCGACGGCACGATTGCATGGTCCGCCGGCAAGACCGCGTTCGTGCGCGGGCTTAAGGGCGAGGACAAGACACTCGAGGCGCCTTCGAGCGTAGGCGCGCTTGCATTCGCGCCGAAAGGCCTGCGGCTCGCGCTCGCCCACTACAACGGCGTGACGCTGTGGTTTCCGAACATGATTGCGACGCCGGAGCGGCTGGAATGGGCCGGCTCCCACCTCGGCGTTATGTTCAGCCCAGACAACAAGTATCTCATCACCGCCATGCACGAGCCGGCGTTGCACGGCTGGCGGCTGGCCGACGGGCAGCCCATGCAAATGTCCGGCTATCCCAGCCGCGTCAAATCCATATCGTGGAGCCCGGGTGGCAAAGTGCTGACGACGTCCGGCGCCGACGCTGTGGTCATCTGGCCCTTCATTAGCAAGGACGGCCCGATGGGCAAGGAGCCGGAGATGCTGGCTCAGTTGGAGGTGCGCGTCACCGCGGTCGCCTGCCATCCGACACAGGACATCGTCGCTGCCGGTTACGAGAACGGCATCGTCCTGATGGTGAGGCTCGCCAACGGCGCCAAGCTTCTTGTCCGCGACGATGGCGGCGGACCTGTCGCGGCGCTGGCATGGAATGCGAAAGGCACGACGCTGGCCTTCGCCCTACAGAACGGCGATGCCGGGCTGGTCGATCTCTAGACTTATCCGGCTTTGATAAAATCAAAGTCAGCTTTAGGTCTGACGCGTTTTCTTGAAGCGAACCGGTATCTATCCTCGGGTCAAGCCCGAGGAAAACCGGCTTCCTGACGGTCGCTCATGATTTGTTGAGCATGCTGTGGATGTTCCAGGTTCCGAAGGAACTATGCCCGTGCCGAGTTGTTGGTCCCGCGAAAGAAATTGCGGTGAACCGATGTCTGAGATCCAAAGCAACGGCAACGCGAGAAAAGACGACGCGAGAAAAGACCTGACGATCGCGACCCTGATCGTCGCGGCCGGGCTGGTCATGCCCGGGGTCTTTCTGATGCAGCTCGCGCAGGGGCAGACGGAGATCGCGCAGTTGAATCCGCCGCAAACCTCTCCTGCGCAGACCTCTCCCGTCGCGCCTGCTGGCAATCAGAATGGGCCTGCGGAAGCCAAGCCGGGCGGCACCCGTCCGACCACGCCTGCGCCCGAACCCGCACAGCCCAATGCCGAGGCGCAGAAAGCGGGTGCTCAGCCTGCGTTGCCGCCCGCGCCGGCAGAAAAGGTCGCCCCGCCGATCAAGGAAAAATAGTTGGCGAGCACGAGTTCAGAAACCCCAAGCGGTCTACAGCACAGTGGTTGTCATGGCCGGACTTGATCCGGCCATGCATCGCTCTTCAATAAGTACTTCACAGGAAAAAAGATGGATGCGCGGGTCGTCTGCGCGAAGAGACGCGCTTCGCGCTATGTCCGCCCACGACAAGGCCAAGAAAAGCTGCGACCTCACCGTACCAGCACGTTCCTGAACTGCCACGGATCGGATGGATCGATGTCTTCTGGAAAAAGCCCGGGGCGATCCGTTAGCGGCGTCCAGTCGGTGTAGTAGCCTTTCACCGGACCAAGATACGGCGTCTGGATTTCAAGGCAGCGGCGGAAGTCCATCTCGTCAGCCTCGACGATACCGGCTTCCGGATTTTCCAGCGCCCATACTATGCCGGCCAGCACCGCCGACGATACCTGCATGCCGGTGGCGTTCTGATACGGCGCGATGCGGCGGGTTTCCTCGATCGAGAGCTGCGAGCCATACCAGTAGGCGTTCCTGCCATGGCCATAGACCAGCACGCCGAGCTCGTCGATGCCGTCAACGATCTCGTTCTCGTCAAGGATATGCCATTTCGGCTGCATCTTGCCCTCGGCGCCGAAGATCTCGTGCAACGACAGCACCGCGTCGTTGGCGGGATGATAGGCGTAGTGGCAGGTCGGCCGGTAGATCACCTTTTGGCCGTCGCGCACCGTGAAATAATCGGCGATCGAAATCGCTTCGTTGTGAGTGACCAGGAAGCCGTATTGTCCACCCGGAGTCGGGCACCATGAGCGCACTCGCGTATTGGCGCCGGGTTGCAGCAGATAGATCGCGGCCTGACATCCACTCTCGTGCTTGCGGCCGTTGTCCGGCATCCATTTTTCGTGGGTGCCCCAGCCGAGTTCAGCGGGCTGCAGGCCTTCGGATACGAAGCCTTCCACCGACCAGGTGTTGACGAACATGTTCATCGGCTTCGGCGTCTTTGCGCGCTGGGTGTCGCGCTCGGCGATGTGGATGCCCTTGACGCCGAGCTTGTGCGCAAGCTGGCCCCAGCCTTCGCGGCTCTTCGGCTCGTTGAACTCCGTCTTGGTGTCACGCGCGATATCGAGCAGCGCCTGCTTGACGAACCACGAGACCATTCCGGGATTGGCGCCGCAGGTAGAGACCGCGGTCGACCCGCCGGGGCTCCTGTGCTTGGCCGCCAGCAGCGTCTCGCGCAGCGCGTAGTTAGAGCGCTTTTCGGGACCGGCGCTCTTATCGAAATAGAATCCGAGCCACGGCTCGACCACGGTGTCTATGTACAGCGATCCGATCTCGCGGCACATGGTCATGATATC
>JBDTCP010000200.1:0-3201 GCA_039923555.1 Nitrobacter sp. | reverse complement strand
TGCGACTGCCGAATCATTTCCGGGCGATCTTCGCTGAGGGAGCCTTCAACGCGGCGTTCGTGCCGGCCTATGCGCATGTCTCTGGCGGTGGTCCGGCTTCCGCGAAGCTGTTCGCCAACCGCATTTTCACTTTGCTGTTGCTGTCGCAGGTGATCCTGCTGGCGGTGGCATGGCTGTTCATGCCGCAAGTCATTGCACTGCTGGCACCCGGCTTCGTCGATGACCCGGTGCGCGGCGAACTCGCCGTTTCGCTGACGAGGATTACCTTTCCCTATCTGCTGCTGATCACGCTGGTGACGCTGTACGGCGGTATGCTCAATGTCATGCACCGCTTCGCCAGCGCGGCGGCGGCGCCGATCTTCCTCAACCTGTCGATGATCGTGACGCTGGCGCTCGCGGCATTCTTTCCCAGTGCCGGATATGCCGCGGCGTGGGGCGTGCTGATCTCGGGATTCCTGCAATATTTTCTATTGGCCGCGGACGCCGCACGTCATGGCCTGATGCCACGGCTGACACGTCCAGCACTCGACCCCGATGTGCGCGGTTTCTTTCGCGCGCTGGGGCCGGCAACACTTGGTTCGATGGGCACGCAGATCGCGATGTTCGCCGACACGATCATCGCCACATTTCTTCAGGCGGGCGCGTTGTCGGCGCTGTATTACGCCGACCGGCTCAATCAACTGCCGATCGGAGTGATCGGCATTGCCATCGGCACCGTGCTGCTGCCGGAGATGTCACGGCGTATCACCGGCGGCGATCACGCGGGCGCGATGGTCGCGCAACGCCGGGCGTTCGATTTCACGTTGCTGTTTTCGGTGCCGTTCGTGGCCGCCTTCCTGACCGTCCCTGACGTCATCATGCGGGCGATGTTCGCGCGTGGCGCTTTTTCGAAAGCGGACGCAGCAGCGGCCGGCGCGACGCTTGCCGCCTACGCGGTGGGCCTCATTCCCTTTGTCCTGATCCGCAGCGCGGTCGCGACGTTCTATGCGCGCAAGAATACCGCGACCCCGGTGAAGGCCGCGTTGACTGGGGTCGCAGTCAACGTCGCGCTGAAAATCGCGCTGGTGGGCTCGCTCGCGCAGGTCGGCCTCGCGCTTGCCACGGCGGTCGGAGCCTGGGTCAATCTTTTGCTCGTGATCGGATTTGCGGTGCGGGCGGGCTACTTCGAGATTGGCCGTCCGTTTCTGGTCTCGCTCGGAAAATTCCTGATCGCGGGTGTCGTGCTCGCGGCGGCGCTGTTGTTCACTGCGCGCTTTGCCTCGGTTCAGTTCGCGCACTGGAGCACGATGCGCGACGAAGCGGCTCTCGGGTTGCTGGTGGCTGTCGGCGTGGTCGTCTATGCCGGCACGATTTTGCTGCTGTTTGGCCCGCGCTGGCTGAGGACGCTGGTGCGAGCCTAGTGCAGCACGCTGGCATTGCGCTGGGTACGGTTCCGCTGCAGTATTACGGCAGTTCTAAACGTCGCCGGAGATACCATGGCTCCAGTAAAGTTCGGTGTCGGTCAAAGCGTTCGGCGCAAGGAAGATGATGCGCTCATTCGCGGCAAAGGCCGCTATACCGATGATCACGCACCGTCCGGAGCGCTGCATGCACTGATGCTGCGCTCGCCGCATGCGCACGCAAAATACAAGATCGATGCGTCCCGCGCCCGCGGCCTGCCGGGGATAAGCCTGATCCTCACCGCGGCGGACGTTGCCGACCTCGGCGGCCTGCCGTGCCTGTTCAATCTGCCGGATAACCCGTTCACCGGACCGCCATACCCCATTCTGGCGAAAGACGAGGTGCGGCATGTCGGCGACGCTGTGGCTTTCGTCGTTGCCGATACGGTAGAGCACGCGCGCGATGCCATCGAGGCGATCACAGTCGAATGGACGTCGCCTCCATCGGTCGTGGGTGTCGCCAATGCCGTGAAGAAGGGCGCGCCACAGGTCTGGCCGGATCACGCCGGCAACGTGCTGTTCGACGTTTCGATCGGCGACAGGAAAGCGGCCGAGGCCGCTTTTGCCGGGGCGCACGCCATCGCCGAAATTTCGATCGTCAATCCGCGCGTCATCACCAACTACATGGAGACGCGCGCCGTCGTCTGCGAATATGACGCCAGGCGCGATCATCTGACGCTGACGGTCGGCAGCCAGGGCAGCCATCGCCTGCGCGAGATCCTCTGTAAACGTGTCCTGAAGATGCCGCTGGAGAAGATGCGCGTCATCTGCCCCGACGTCGGCGGCGGATTCGGCACCAAGCTGTTTCCCTATCGCGAGTATGCGCTGATCGCGGTCGCCTCGAAGAAACTACGCAAGACGATCAAATGGACGGCCGAGCGGTCCGACCATTTCGTCGGCGACGCGCAGGGACGTGACAACGTCACGACCGCGCGCATGGCGCTGGCGGAAGACGGCAAGTTCCTCGGCATGGACGTCGATCTGATAAGCGACATGGGCGCCTATCTCTCGACCTTCAGTCCCTACATTCCCTATGGCGGAGCCGGGATGTTGCCGGGCTTGTACGATATCAAGGCGTTTCATTGCCGGGTCCGCACCGTGTTCACCAACACCTTGCCGGTCGACGCCTATCGTGGCGCGGGCCGCCCCGAGGCGGCCTATGTGGTGGAGCGGTTGGTCGACGCCGCGGCTCGCAAGCTCGGCATGACGCCGGATGCGATCCGGCGCGAGAACTTCATTTCGCCGAAGGCGATGCCTTACACAACCGCGACCGGCAAGGTCTATGATTCCGGCGACTTCTCAGCGCACCTGAAGCGCGCCATGGAGATAGCGAACTGGAAGGAATTTCCGAAGCGCGCCAAGGCTGCGAAAAAGCAGGGGTTCGTGCGCGGCATCGGGCTTGCGAGCTATGTCGAGGTCTGCGGCACCATGGGCGAGGAGCGAGCGGATGTGCGGCTCGATCCCAACGGCGACGTCACGGTGCTGGTCGGCACGCAGTCGAGCGGGCAGGGCCATGCCACTGCTTATGCGCAGATCATCGCGGATCAGTTCGGGATTCCGCCTGAGCGTGTTCACATGATCCAGGGCGACACGGATGTGGTCCTCACCGGTCTCGGTACCGGCGGGTCGAGCTCAATCCCCTCCGGCGGCGTCAGCGTCGAGCGGGCGACCCGCAAGCTCGGCGCTCAGCTCCGCGAGACTGCGTCCGAGGCACTCGAAACCAGTACGGCCGACCTCGAGATCAGCGATGGCTCTGTTCGTA
>JBDTCP010000199.1:0-7830 GCA_039923555.1 Nitrobacter sp. | reverse complement strand
GGTGAAGAACGCGGTGCTGACATGGGACGGCGCGCCATTGCCCGTCGTGGTCGATGGCAAAGAGACCTACCCGAATCCGCGGCGGCCGGACTGGCCCCCTGCAGAATTCATCGTCGGCAATCCGCCGTTTACAGCGGCGGACGATTTTCGAACGGAGTTTGGAGAGACTCGCGCCGAAGCAATTTGGTCGGCGCATCCACAGGTCAGCCAGTCAACAAACATTGTGATGTATTGGTGGGATCGTGCAGCAGAATTACTGACCAGGAAAGGGACCGTCCTGCGCCGCTTTGGGCTGATCACGACAAATACAATTTCGCAAATGTTCAATCGCCGTGTGATTGAAAAACATCTCGATGGGAAAAGGCCTGTTTCGCTGGTCATGGCGATCAGCGATCACCCATGGACGAAGGGAACCGAGGAGGCGGCGCAGGTACGTATCGCAATGACGGTCGGTGAGGCGGCCAGATCGCGTGAGGGCGTGCTGCGCGAGGTGATTTCAGAGAAAGCGCTCGACACGGATACGCCAGAGATCGAATTTCGAGACCGCAACGGCGTGATCAACGTCGATCTGACAATCGGCGTTGATGTAACGAAAGCGGGTCCGCTGCTAGCAAATCGAGGTATTTGCCATGACGGAGTTAAACTTCACGGTAAGGGATTTATCGTCACGAAGCAGCAAGCTGAGCATCTAGGGCTTGGAAAGCGGTCCGGACTTGAAAATTACATACGACCCTATCGTAATGGTCGAGACTTGACGCAGACATCCCGAGATAAAATGGTGATTGATCTATTCGGATTAGACTCGGAAAAGGTTCGCCTTCGCTTTCCTGAAGTTTATTAACACCTTCTTTTGACTGTGAGGCCAGCACGCGAGTCACAAGCAGCTAAATCGCCAACGAAGGACGCGCAAGCGTATGCCAAGTTGTGGTGGATCTTCGGCAAGCCGCGCCAAGAAATGCGGCCAGCTCTCTTGAATCTGAGTCGCTACATTGGGACAGTCGACACTGCTCGGCATCGCATTTTTCAATTAATTCAAAGCAACATCATCTGTGATGATAAGTTGGTAATCGCGGCGATTGAAGATAGTTACGTGCTGGGCGTGTTGTCATCGCAAATCCATTTCATTTGGTTTGATGCGGGAAAAGGTTTGCTGGAAGATCGACCAGTCTATGTAAAATCTGAATGCTTCGATCCCTTTCCCTTTCCCGACGCCAACAACATCCAGAAGCAGACGATTCGCGTCGTCGCCGAAGAACTCGACGCCCATCGCAAGCGCGTGCTGGCGGAGCATCCGCATCTGACGCTGACCGGACTCTACAATGTGCTGGAGAAAGTGAGGGCGGGTTACTCCCCTCCCCACGCGAGCGAAGCGAGTGGCGGGGAGGGGTCGGGGGTGTGGGGCGCAACGCGCCGATCCAAGACACCCCCCTCTCCAACTCTCCCCCGCAAGGGGGGAGAGAGCGCTCAGCATTTGCCGTTGCTGCTGACGCCCGACGAAAAGGGCATCTTCGATAACGGCCTCGTGCTGATCATGAAGGAATTACATGACAAGTTGGATGTCGCGGTTGCCGAATCCTATGGCTGGCCCGCCACGTTCAGCGATGAAGAAATTCTTGCGAAGCTGGTGGCGCTGAACAAAGAGCGCTTGGACGAAGAAAAGCGCGGGCTGGTGCGCTGGCTGCGGCCGGACTACCAGATTCCGCGCTTCGCCAAGGGCGTGGACAAGCAGGCCGCATCGGAGGAGGGCGCTCAGGTCGCTGCCACGCTCGACATTATCGAAAAAGTACAATTGCCGTCGTTCCCGACAGGCGCGGTGGAGCAGACCGCTGCCGTGTTCGCCGCTTTGGCGTCGGCAGGTGCGCCGCTCGACGCCAAAGCCGTCGCAGCGCAGTTCAGGAAGACAAAAGCGTCGGAGAAGAAAATCGCCGATGTGCTGTCGTCGCTGGCGCGGCTCGGTCATGTCGCCACCGACGGGAAAACATTTATACTTCGCCGGGTGGCGTGAGCTGTCAAAGCCCGAATGCAATAGAAGCGCGGCCCGGCTCACCCTTCGGGCTCGCCACCTTCTCCCGCAAGGGGAGAAGGAAAACTGCTCACGCCGCGACGTTTCCTCTTAGTGCCGCGGTGCGGACGGGATCGCGGCCGGCGGCGCCAGCGGCTGAGGCATCTGCGCGGGCGGAGATGCTGGTGACGAAGGCATCAGCGGCGTGCCGGCAGGCGAGGGCGGCGCCAGTGGCTCCTGCGTCACGTCGCTGCCGTCGGCGGCGTTAAGATGCAATTCCGCCTCGACCGCCGGCAGCGCCGCGTCCGCCATCGCGGCATGGCCCTCGGCGGTCGGGTGGATCGCGCCGCCATAGACGGCCGAGAGCAGGCCCCACGTTGCGTCGTGGATGTCGGACGGCTGCATGGATGTGGGCAGCGCCTGCGGATAGGTCATCGCCGTGAAGTAGCTGTCGTTGGCGTCGCGGATCCAGCGCGCGCGCGGCAGATAGGCGCGGAAGTCGCTGGCAGGGCGGCCGCAGGTCAAAGGCTGCTGCGGCGCCTCCACGATGTCGCTGACAAAGCTGTCGCCCTTGGCGGAGAAACACTGGCGGTCGAATTCGGGATCGCTGCCGGCGCGGGCACAAAAGCCGTGGTCGGCGAATACCGCCTGATGCGCTTCGACGAACGTCATGCGGTCGCTGCCGGGATCACGGCACAGCACGCCGGACTGGCACAGCGCGACGGCCTTCAGCCGCGGCAGGAATTCGTTCTGGACGTAGCCTTCGACCTGGGCGAGCCGCTGCGGGTCGGCGTTGAATGATGGATGCACGTCGAAACCGGCCTTGCCGCCGGCACAGGGCGCACCCGCCGACAGTGCGGGATTGGCGTAGGAGACGAACACCACGCGCGACAGATCATTACCCACCAGCGGCTTCAAAGCGGTGCGGAGCTTTCCGAAGGATTGCGGCAAGTCGCGCGTCAGGCTCGATCGTGAATCCTCGACCGATTCGATGAGTCCGCCGCGCTTGAACAGCGCGCGCTCGGTCGGCGCGTCGACGACGACGTCGGACACGAGGCCCGAGAAATTGATGTCGTTGGCGCCGACGGTCAGCAGCACGAGGTCGAGCTTGCGGTCCGGCTGGCGGCGTTTCGCAGCGGTGAGCGCCTCGCGCAGTTCGGCGATCTGGCCGTTCACGCTGCCCTGGCATTTGGCCTGGGATTTCGAGGTCAGGCATTCGCGCGCGCGCTGCGAACCCAGTAATCCGTCGGGAATGGTGGCGCCGGTGCAGGCGAGCGGCAGGTAGGTCACGGCGATGTGCGGATAGCGCACCGCGAGCGCGAGCGCGGTGCGGGTCTGATAGCTGTAGAGCGAGCGATGGCAGGCCGCATTCAGCCACAGCGCGCTGTGTTGCTGCCAGCTCTGCAGCGTGCCCGAGGTGCCGCAGGCGCGGCCGCCCTTGTAGCCGGCGCGGCTCGGCCGGTAATACTCGTCCGCCGCGCCGCCGAGATAGGAGCGGAAGCAGAAGCCCTCGTCGGACAGCGCGATGGCGCGATCCGGGTTGCCTTCACCCGAGGCGATGGAATCGCCCAGGCCTGCGATCAGGATGTCGCGCACCTTGATCTGGGTGACGAGGCGCTGCGGCGCGCCGGCCCCGCTCGACACATCGACGGTGGCAACGGTGGCGCGGCCGTAGCGGGCGCGGAAATCGATCGGCTCGGCGCAGTCCAGCGTCTTGGTACGGGGACCGTCGTCGTCATCGAACGACCAGGCGCAGACGGCGCCGACCGGGACCGCGCCGGTCAGGCGGACGGTGACGGGATGCTCCGTCGGCGTCAGATAGCTTTCCTTGACGTTGTCGCGGGTGCAGGGCTCGCTGACATGGCCGCCGAGGTCGATGCAAAGGCGGTTCACGGTGTTGCGGGCCCAGCCGCGGCCGTCGCTTTGCAGTTCCAGCGCCTGCTCTGCGGCGAGAATGCTCCGGTTGCCCTCGGTGGCCACGTGGATCTGGAAGTCGCGTTCCTCGCGGAACAGCCGGAAACGGTTGCGGACCTCCCACGAAATCTCCATTCCGCCGGCCGTCTGATCCTGAACCGGCATGGCCCGGGTGGACGAGGCGGGGTCGTCCGGGGACGGGGCAGGCTGCGCGGCGGCTCCCTGCGCAGCGAGCGCGCCGCCGAGCAACACGAAGGCAATCCGGACGAGAGATGAGACGTGAATGTGGGCCATGGATGGTTTTGACGCGACAGTTGGGGCGGAAATAAGAGGAATTTGCCGCGCCAGCGCATATTCGGCAAAAGTGGATATCGTCGCGGTGGCAGATCGCGCCTTGGCCGGCTCAGTCCTGCGAGACCCGCGTCTTGACCGCGCGCGGGGGCGGCGGCGCGGCGGCCATGCCGGCGGCGGTGTCGCTGTCCTTGTCGCCGTCGCTATCGCCGCCATTGCCATTGGTCTTGCGGCGGTGCTGCCAGGGTTGCACCACGTTGAGCCAGAGCTCGCGCGTGCCCATGATGGTGATGGCGATGGCAAAGGGAATCATGAAGTAGAGCACGCGGTATACCAAAAGGGTCGCCAGCAACTGCTCCTTGCCGAACTGCGGCAAGGCCACCAGCATCGCCGCATCGAACACGCCGAGGCTGCCGGGCGCGTGGCTGGCAAAGCCGAGCAGGGTTGCGAGAATAAAGACCACCGATACCGATACGAAGTCGATGGCCGGCTGCGCGGGCATCAGCAGATACATCGCGAACGCGCAGAATCCGAGGTCGACCACGCCGATCAGCATCTGCACGAAGGTCAGCGGCGCCGACGGCATGATGACTTTCCAGCCATTCTGCCCGAGTTCGCGGCGGTTACGGCCGGTGATGATCCAGGCCAGATAGGTCGCGATGCCCGCGAGGCAGCCGAACGCGATCAGGCGGTTGACCTGTGGCGGCAGCAGATCCATCGCGCTCGCGGCCCAGGGATGCCAAGCCATACCGAGGCCGAGCACGAACAGGTTGCCAAGCCAGAACGTCAGCCCGGAGATGAAGCAGACCTTGGCGACGTCGATCGCATTCAGCCCGTAGTCCGAATAAATCCGATACCGGATCGCGCCGCCGGTAAAGACCGTGGCGCCGACGTTGTGGCCAATGGTGTAGCTGGTGAACGCAGAGAGCGCAGCGACGCGGTAGGGGATGTGATCTTTACCGATCGTCCGCAGCGCAAAGAAATCATAGAACGTCAATGTGCAGAACGCACCGACCACGCAAAGCGCAGCCATGGCGATCCGGTGCGGCGACTTTTCCGTCAGCGCGATCAGGATAACGCCGGTATCGACGCCCTTGAGGGTGCGGATGAGAGTCGTGATCGCGAAAGCGATAATGAGAAGGCTCGCAACAACACCGAGCCGTTTCCAGCCGATCCGTTTCTTGAAGCCGCGCTGGAGCGCGGTCAGCAGCCGATGCATTCGTCCTCCCGCTAGCGTCCCGATTTCGAAGTTCGCATGTCCTTGCAGCAACCTCCAACACGAACTTCGCAATCAAGGGGAATCCCGCGCGACGATCATCGGACTTCATATAGGCATAAAATATCCGGTGTTCCATGGCCGATTTGCGGTTTTCGCAGGAACATCGTTGCGTAGGGCTAGGAGAGGGTATCCACGGTAAAAATGTCAATCCTTCGCGGGCGTACCTGCACCAGTTGCGGGAGGTTTATTGCACCGGGAAACAACTCGTGAAAGCACGGGTGTCGGCCTGAGGCGGAATATGACGCGGGCATGACAGAGGTGCGAATCATCACGCCTCGCGCAGCGCGAAATGAGCGCCGCAGAAAGCCATCAGTGCGCCAAGGCCGAGCACGGCGAGGCCGGCCAGCAGACCTGCGATCGTGGGCACGGCGCTCGGCGCCGCGGCGGCCTGTCCTGCACCTGCCAGAAACAGCACGGCGACGGCGATCAGGAACTGCCGCAGTCGTTGCTGAATACGGCCGGACGGTGCGCTGTGCATGAGCATCGCGACAAAATAGCTGCCCGAGAAGCTGGCCGTTGCGATCAGCCACCATGCGATCGCGGCGCCCGCCGGCATGAGCTCTTTGGTATCGGAACGCCAGAGGCCGCTGAGATCGAGGCCGTATTGCGCGCCGAGCATGTGTACGGCGAGCGCGAGCAATATGCCGGACACCATCGCACCGCCGAGAATCAAGTGGCGTGGAAAATAAGCCGTTTCAGCCATGGCGGATTTGTAGGGTAGAATGAGACCGGCACGCAAGCGACGAAGCCATCCGCGCTAACCAGGAAAGACGCGAGACATGACATATGGTCTTCTGGCGCTGACCGTCGCCGCAGTTTTCACAGGTGCCGCGCTCTACGTGAACGTCGCCGAGCAACCTGCGCGGTTGTCTCTCGACGACCGGGCATTGCACGCCGAATGGAAGCCTTCCTACAAGCGCGGCTTCGCGATGCAGGCGCCGCTCGCAATCCTGGGCTGCCTGTTCGGGGTGATCGCATGGTGGCAAACCCGACAGCTCGGTTTTATCATCGGGGCCGTCGCGATCGTCGCGAACTGGCCATGGACGCTGATCGGCATCATGCCCACCAACCATGCGTTGATGGCGGCCGAACCGGACGAAGCAGGTCCGCGGACGAGGGCGCTCATCGAAACGTGGGGCGGCCTTCACGGGGTGCGTACTGCGCTGGGGGCCCTCGCAGCCCTCGCTTTCTTATGGGCTTGCATGTCAGTCTAGCGGTCCCATTCTCGCATTCGCATTCGCATTCGGCGTGATGGCGTCCTTGCGAATGCCAGCAGCAATCCACCATCGCAATTTCGCCCTCGCTCTCACCGTGGGAGATCATCACATTGCCAGAGCCGGATGACGCATTGACCATAACGGCGACGTCGGTACCGGCCGGGATCAACTATACCTACAGGGCGTCGCTGATCGGATCGGCGCATCGGTTCACGTTGGAGGATGACGGGATATCCTGGCAGGCCGGCCGCAGGTCGGGGACATGGCGCTACGCGGACATCGCCGCGGTGCGGATGTCGTACCGGCCGATGTCGATGCAATCGCGGCGATTTCGTACCGAGATCGAACATGGCAGCGGCGGCCGCGTCATCGTGATGTCAACGACCTGGCAGACGCTGGCGCTGATGGCTACGCAGGACAAGGACTACCGCGCCTTCATCATTGAACTGCACCGGCGGCTCGCCGGGCATGGCGCGCGCGCCTCGCTCGTCGGCGGCCTGAAACCCGCGCTTTATTTTGCGGGCACGGCCGTGCTGGCGTTGCTGTCCGTGTCGATGGCCGGGCTGTTGCTGCGGGCGCTGGTCACCGGCGAATGGGCGGGCGCGCTGTTCATCGTCGGAATGTCGGCGCTGTTCGGCTGGCAGATCGGCGGCTTCATGCGTCGTAACAGGCCGCGCGCCTACACATTCGATGCACTGTCGCAGGATTTGCTACCGTAACAGACTGTTGAAGAATCTCTTTTCGTCATTCCGGAAACCGCGCAAGCGGTTATCCGGAATCCATAACCCCTGTGTGAGTTGTATCGAAAGACAGGGGATATGGATTCCGGGCTCGCGCTATCGGCGCGAACGCGAAGCGTTCGTCGCCTCAGCGCGCCCTCAGATGCGCAATTGCGCATCGGGGAATGACGGAAGGGTTTTCGACGGCCTGTTTGGGAGCAAAGGCATCCGAAATTCAATTCCGCACCACCAGCACCGAACACTTGGCGTAACGCACCACATGACCGGCGTTGGAGCCGAGAAAGTAGGTCTTCATCGCCGGGCGATGCGAGCTCATCACGATCAGGTCGGCGTTGATCGCCTGCGCTTCCTCCAGAATCTCATGGTAGATGCCACCCTGCCGCACCA
>JBDTCP010000198.1:0-3589 GCA_039923555.1 Nitrobacter sp. | reverse complement strand
GTCGACCAGCAGATCGAGTTGCAGCAGGAACGGCTCAAGCTCGCGCGCGACGAGGTGGATCGTGGGGAGGCCATCGCCGCCAAAGGCTATATGCCGAAGCGAGAGGTCGATCAGCGCCGGCTCGCCTCACTCGCCATCGAACAGGATCTTGCCGGCGCACGGCGCCAAAAGGCGACGGTGGAGCGCGAGCTTGGGGACATCAAGGCTCGGCTAGTTTCGATCCCGTTGGAAATCGAAGCCGCCCGCTCCGACGCCGATGTCGCCCAGGCGACACTCGAGCAGCGCCGCGCCGAATCGGAATCGCGGCGTCTGCAATTTTTCGTCGCGCCAACCACCGGACGGGTCGCCGCGCTGCCAGTGAGCGACGGCCAGGCTATCGCGGCGGGTGGCATCGTCGCGGTGATCATCCCATCGGGCAGCCAGATCGAAGCTGAACTATTGGCGCCGTCGCGGGCGATCGGTTTCGTCCAACCCGGGCAGCAGGTCGAACTCAGCCTTCAGGCCTTTCCCTATCAGCGCTTTGGAACGGTGCGGGGGACGGTGAGAACTGTCTCCACGACCGTGCTGGCCCCTGCCGATGTCGGCTTCGCCGGACTGGACATCAAGGAGCCGGTATTCAGGATTCGCGTCGCGCTGTCGCGCGACCAGATGGAAGCCTATGGCCAGCCCGTGCCGATGCAGCCGGGAATGCTGGTGTCGGCTGAAATCATCTTCGAGCATCGGAGTCTGCTGCGCTGGCTGTTCGATCCGATCTATGCCGTGGGCCGCCGCGCATGAACATTCTCCGAGAACTCAATCTGGGCCGACGAACGCTCCCCGTCGTGATGGCGTCGGAGGCCGCGGAATGCGGTCTGGCCTGCCTCGCCATGGCCTCACGCTATCACGGCCATGATGTCGACCTCAATGCGCTGCGTCAGCGATTTGCGGTGTCGATGGCCGGCGCTTCGTTGAAAAGCCTGATGGGAATCGCGGACCAGCTCGGATTCTCCACGCGCGCCATCCGCGTCGAGCTGTCGGCGCTCTCCAACGTTCAGCTTCCCGCCATAGCGCACTGGGACCTCAATCACTTCGTCGTGCTGAAGGCGGTCACGTCCAAAGGCATCACCGTCCACGATCCAGCGATCGGGCTTCGCGTCTTCACGATGGCGGAAGCGTCGAAGCATCTCACCGGCGTGATCCTGGAGCTGGCGCGAAGCGAGACCTTCGAACCGCTCGAAGCGCGCCTGCCGATGAAGCTCTCCCTGCTCTGGTCCAAGATGCATGGCTGGGGCTGGGCGGTCGCGCAGGTGCTGATCCTGTCGGTGGCGTTGCAGATCGCGGCATTCGTCATGCCCTTGCAGATGCAACTTGTGGTCGACGAAGCTCTCGCGCAATCCGACCGCCAGTTGCTGACCGTGATCGCTCTGGGATTCGGTGCGCTCGTGATCATTCAGGCCGGGCTCGAGGCGGTCCGCGGCTGGGCGCTGCGCATCTTTGGGCAGCTCCTGAGCTTCCAGATCACCGGCAATCTGGTCCGGCACCTGCTGCGGTTGCCCAATGACTACTTCGAGAAGCGGCACGTTGGCGACATCATCTCCCGTCTCGGTTCGGTCAAGCCGGTGCAGGATGCGATCACGCAGGGTGTGATAGGCACTGTCATCGACGGCATCATGGCGCTGGTCGCCGGCTTCATCCTGTTTTTCTATTCCACGGCGCTCGCGCTCATCGTCATTGTCGGCGTGCTCATCAACCTTGGCATCACGCTGGCCCTGTTCCCTGGGACGAAGCGCCGCATGGCTGAGTCCATCGTGGCCGAGGCCAAGGAGCAGTCTCACCTCATCGAAACCATCCGCGCCGCGACCACGCTGAAACTGCTCGGACGGGAATCGGTGCGGGAAGCAACATGGCGCAACCTGCATGTCGAAACCACGAATTCCAGTATCGCGGTCGGCCGTTACCAGATTTCGCAGAGCTTCTTGCAATCGGTCGTCACCGGCTTGCAAACCGTGATCGTGATCTATGTCGCCGGCGTTACCATCCTGTCGGGCGCCGGGTTTTCGGTCGGCATGATCTTCTCATTTCTGTCCTACCGGCAAACCTTCACCGACCGCGCGATGGCGCTGGTCAACCAGATGGTCCAGTTCCGGCTGCTGCGCCTTCATCTCGACCGCCTATCGGATATCGTGACGACGCGGTCCGAGATCACCCAAGGGCTACCCGGACTGCTGGTCAACCAGGGACACATGCGGTTGAAGCAGGTCTGCTTCCGCTACGGCATCAGCGATCCCCTGATCCTCGAAGACGTCAACCTTGAAATCAACCAAGGCGATTATGTCGCCATTCGGGGCGGATCCGGTGGTGGCAAGACCACGCTGCTGAAACTCATGCTCGGATTGATGCAACCGACTGACGGCACCATCGAACTCGATGGGCATCGCGCCACACCGGAGCGCTGGCGAAGCTGGCGTCAAAGCGTCGGCGTGGTCGCCCAGGACGACCGGCTGATGTCCGGCACCATTTCGGAAAACATCGCCGGCTTCGATCCGAATCTCGACATGGAACGTGTGGTCGCCTCCGCTCATGCCGCGAGGGTGCATGCCGACATCATGCGTTTTCCCATGCAGTATCTCAGCCTCGTCGGCGACATGGGCTCGACGCTCTCGGGCGGGCAGCGACAACGCGTGCTGCTGGCGCGGGCACTGTATCGTCAGCCGCAGATTCTCATTCTGGATGAAGGCACCGCAAACCTCGATGAGCAGAACGAGGAGTTGATCGCCGACCTGATCGACCAGATGAACATCACGCGCATTGTGGTTGCGCACCGCCCTGCTTTGCTGCGACGCGCGCAAAAAGTTTACGCAGTCGAGAACCGGGGGCTGATACTCGTCGGCGGAACCGGAACGCCGAGACGCGAAGCGCTGGAGGACAAGACCGCGCTTGCCGTTCCGCCATCCTGATCGCGCTTCAAGAGGCAGGGGCTTCCTTCGGCTCTGGGAGCCGAAACGAAAAAGCCGGCATGGGATGCCGGCCTTCTCTACGCTTATGACGCAACTTCAGTTTCTTGACGCAATGCTTACATAACCTCGGCGACCACGCGGCCGACGCCGCTGCCCGTCAACCCGACCGCGCGGGCGGCACCTTTCGAAAGATCCAGGACACGGCCGCGGATGAACGGGCCGCGATCATTGATGGTGACCACAACGCTGCGGCTGCCATGGGTGACCCGCAGCTTGGTCCCGAACGGCAGACTGCGATGGGCGGCGGTCATGGCGTTCTGGTTGAAGCGCTGGCCGGACGCGGTTCGGCTGCCGGATTCACTGCCGTAATAGGAGGCTACGCCGGAGAACGTCCGGCGCGAATGCCCGAGCGACGCATTGGCGTTCTGCCAGGACGACCCCGTGGTCTCCTGGACCGCAGCGTGATGACCCCGATGATGGTGGTGGTGGTGATGATGCCGATGATGATGGTGACGCGAACGGGCCGATGCCTCGGTCGCGCTCCCCGCAAGGAGAACGGTTGCAGCGATCATGGCGACCGCCATGCGCGGCCGGGTTAGAAATCCCAGCGTTGATTTTTGCGAACTCAGCATATTGAAAGTCCCCTGCAAAAG
>JBDTCP010000197.1:0-7998 GCA_039923555.1 Nitrobacter sp. | reverse complement strand
TCGTCAAAGCGGAGATTGCAACGTCCGCCGAATTCCTCGGCAATGCCGAAATTCAGGCAGATCGATTTGGCGTGCCCCAGATGCAGATATCCGTTCGGCTCCGGCGGAAACCGGGTGACGACGCTGTTGTGCTTTCCGGATGCGAGATCCGCCGCCACAATATCGCGTATAAAACCCCGGCCCGCATCCGCGGTCGATTCGTCAGTCATTGTGTGCCTTTCAAAGCTGCGCCTATGTGCCAAATCCGCAGGCGCCCGCCAAGGGCCGAGATGCTGGCAGTTTGCGGATCGGCACGGCCGCGTCGGCTTGGCGACCTTTTCTGCAATGAAACCCGGCCGGAGCAGGCTCCTTACTCAATTGACGGCGCAAGGTGACCGCAATTGACCGTGCATGCGAATCCGGGGTGTGATAAACGGCCCCCGCCGATACCCTTTCTGAAAGCCTCAGATCCTCGAGAATGACCGTACCCGTCGTCACCCGCTTCGCTCCATCTCCGACCGGTTTTCTTCACATCGGAGGCGCACGAACCGCGCTTTTCAATTGGCTCTACGCGCGCAAGTACCGTGGCAAGATGCTGCTTCGGATCGAGGACACCGATCGCGCGCGTTCCACGACGGCGGCAATCGAGGCTATCCTTGACGGGCTCAAATGGCTGGGAATCGAATGGGACGACGATGTCGTTTACCAGTTCTCCCGCGCCGCGCGACATCGCGACGTCGCCGAGCAATTGCTCGCCGAAGGCAAGGCTTATCGATGCTACGCGACGCCGGAAGAACAGACCGAGATGCGGGAGAAGGCGCGCGCCGAGGGCGGCGCCAAGCTCTACGATGGCCGCTGGCGTGATCGCGATCCATCCGAAGCTCCGCCAGACGTCAAGCCGACCATTCGCCTCAAATCGCCTCTGACCGGCGAGACCGTGATCGAGGATCAGGTCCAGGGACGCGTCGTCTGGCAGAACGAGAACCTTGACGACCTCGTCCTGCTCCGGGGCGACGGCACCCCGACCTACATGCTCGCGGTCGTGGTCGATGATCATGACATGCGAGTTACCCATGTCATTCGCGGCGACGACCATCTCATCAATGCCGCCCGGCAAAAGCAGATCTACGATGCACTGGGATGGACAGTCCCGAACATGTCGCACATCCCGCTCATCCATGGTTCCGATGGATCGAAGCTCTCCAAGCGTCACGGCGCACTGGGGGTCGATGCCTACCGCGCGATGGGATACTTGCCGGCGGCACTCCGCAACTATCTGGTCCGGCTCGGCTGGAGCCATGGCGATCAGGAGATTTTCTCCACACAGGAAATGATCGACGCGTTCGACCTGCCCGCGATCGGACGTTCCGCGGCGCGTTTCGACTTTGCCAAACTCGAAAACCTCAACGGCCACTATATCCGCAATTCTGACGACCACGTTCTTGTAACCTTGTTTCAGGACGCTCTCGATTACGTTCCCCGAGGAACGGACCTGAAACCGAAACTCAACGATGTCACACGCGGACAACTGCTGCGCGCGATGCCCGGCCTCAAGGAGCGAGCCAAAACCTTGATCGAACTGATCGACAGTGCGCGGTTTATCTTTGCCGACCGGCCGTTGACCCTGGAAGCCAAAGCCGCCGCAATGCTGACTCCCGAGACTCGCGCACTGATCGATAGGCTCCGCGCGGCACTTGAATCGGTCGCACCGTGGAGCGCAGAGACCACCGAGGCCGCGATGCGGACTTTTGCGGAACAAAACAATCTGAAGCTCGGCGCTATCGCGCAGCCGCTTCGTATCGCGTTGACGGGGCGCACCACCTCGCCCGGCATATTTGATGTTCTGGCCGTCCTTGGAAAAGAGACGTGTGTGGCCCGGCTTGGCGATCAAAGTCCGCGGTAACGCTCCAACAACCGCTTTTTAGCGATCTTGCGGTACATACAGCAATACGATACCCCTTTGCGCGGCGCTTCTGGAACAGTCGACTAGTCTCCCTATTTCATCGAGAGAGAACTAGACGGCCCGCAACGATCTCATCGGGGGCTTCGCGATGGACGCAACGAGCACAAAAACCGCAACGCTGACGGTCGACAACAAGACCTACGATTTTCCCATCTTCAGCGGCACCATCGGACCTGATGTCATCGACATCTCCAAGCTCTACGCGCAGGCAGGCATGTTCACTTATGATCCGGGCTTCACATCGACCGGCAGTTGCCAGTCCAAAATAACCTATATCGACGGCGACGCAGGCGTGCTCGAATATCGCGGCTATCCGATCGAGCAGCTTGCGGAAAACGGCGATTTCCTCGAGACCTGCTATCTGCTGCTTTACGGCGAACTGCCGACCAAGTCGCAAAAGATTGACTTCGACCAGCGTGTCATCCACCACACCATGGTCCACGAGCAAATGGCGCGGTTCTTCCAGAGTTTCCGCCGCGACGCTCACCCCATGGCAGTCATGGTAGCTGCGGTCGGCGCACTTGCCGCTTTCTATCACGACTCCACCGACATCAACGATCCCAAGCAGCGCATGATCGCGTCCATGCGCATGATCGCGAAGATTCCGACATTGGCTGCCATGGCCTACAAATACAACATCGGCCAGCCGTTCATGTACCCGAAGAATTCGCTGAGCTTTGCCGAAAATTTCCTTCACATGTGCTTCGCCGTGCCGTGCGAGGACTACAAGATCAATCCCGTCCTGGCGAGCGCGCTCGACACAATCTTCATTCTGCACGCCGACCACGAGCAGAATGCCTCGACGTCGACCGTGCGCATCGCGGGTTCGTCGGGCGCAAATCCATTCGCGTGTATTGCCGCGGGCATCGCCTGCCTGTGGGGACCGGCGCACGGCGGCGCCAACGAGGCGGCGCTAGCCATGCTCTCCGACATCGGAACGGTCGACAAGATTCCCGACTTCATCACGAAAGTGAAGGACAAGAATAGCGAAGTCCGCCTGATGGGCTTTGGCCATCGGGTCTACAAGAACTACGACCCGCGCGCCAAGATCATGCAGAAGATGTGTCACGCCGTACTCAAGGAGACCGGCCACGGCAACGATCCGATGCTCAAGGTGGCCCTGGAACTGGAAAAGATCGCCCTGAGCGATCAGTATTTCATCGATCGCAAACTGTATCCCAACGTTGATTTCTATTCGGGCCTCACCCTCAAGGCGATGGGCTTCCCGACCTCGATGTTCACGGTTCTGTTCGCTGTCGCGCGGACTGTCGGCTGGATCAGCCAGTGGAGCGAGATGATCGAGGATCCACAGCAGAAGATCGGCCGTCCGCGACAGCTTTATACAGGTGCTGCGCGCCGCGATTACGTCGATATGGCCAACCGCAAATAGCGCTCGAAAATCAAGCGAGGCCGGATGCTACTTGGGCGTCCGTCTTTTCGCGCTACTCCGCCCTGCGTGACGCACGCATGGTTTCGAGAACGATACCCGCGGCGCGCTCGCTCGGCGACCGCTGTCCAGTCGCCATAATCGCATCGAGTTTGGCAAATGCCTCGAGCTGACGCAGCCGCGCGGGTGAGTCCGCAAGAATTTCACGCAAGGCGGACGCGAGGTTTTCAGGCGTACAATTTTCCTGGATGAATTCGGGGATGACGTTCTCGCCGATTACGAGATTGGCCAAAATGATCGATGACGCGCGGATCACGCGCCGCGCGATCCAGGCCTCTATCGTCCCCCCCTTGTAGGCAGCGATCATCGGCACGCCTGCAAGCGCCAACTCGAGTGTGACGGTTCCTGATTTTGCGAACGCCGCACGGGCGACCCGAAACGCTGCCTGCTTTTCCTGCTCGCCAACCACAATCCGCGGCCGCAGCGGCCAACTCGCCACCGTCGCGGTCACCTTCTCGATCAGATGTGGCATGGTCGGGAGAACCACCTCTATCGAGGCAGCATCTACCCGTAGCGCACACAGCGTCTCACCGAACATCGCCATATGATGACCGATCTCGCTACGTCGGCTTCCCGGCAGCAGCAGAAGGACGGGCGGCGGATCGTCCCGCCTTCGAAGCTCGTCTGGGCCGGGTCGCAGCGCATCGACCTGCTCGGCCAGGGGATGTCCGACATAGGTGCAGGGTGGACCCCCGAGCCTGCGATACGCTTCCGGCTCAAACGGCAGCAGCGCCAGCACGTGATCCACATAGCCACGCATCGCCTTCGCCCGACCGGGCCGCCACGCCCACACCGAAGGTGAGACGTAGTCCACGATCGGCAAGGCGGGGCACCGTGCACGCACCCGTCGCGCCACGCGATGCGTGAAGTCGGGACTGTCGATAATGACGAGGATGTCGGGCGCAGCCGCAATCACGGCATCCGCGGTGTCGCGAATCCGCCGCAGGATCATCGGAAGCTGCTTCACCACGGCTGCAAATCCCATGATGGACAGGTCTTCGATCGCGAACAACGACTCCAGACCCTCGCGCGTCATCGACTGACCGCCGACGCCTTCGAACTGCACGGCATCATCGCGCTGGCGCAGAGCTTTCATCAGGCTGGAACCGAGGCGGTCTCCGGACTCCTCCGTTGCGATGAGAAATATCTTTCGGGAAGTATTTGCGGCTGTCCGGTCCGGCATCACGCAGACAGTCCGACAACAAACAAGCCCGACGCATCCGCAACGTTGACCAGCGTCTGCGGTTCGGCGACGAGCGTATTGCCGGCGACAACGGCCATACCGGCAAGTCCGGCGGCCGCGGCATTTTCAATGGTTCGCGGACCCAGTGTCGGCAGATCGTAGCGCAAGTCCTGACAGCTCTTCGGCGCTTTCACGAGTACGCCGCGCCAGGTTTTGGTACGGATTCGTCCCTCTGTGCGCAGTTGGGCGATACGAGCCAACAGCGCGTCTGTTCCCTCAATACCTTCCACGCCGACCACATGGCTGTCGATCACCACGACGGCCTGCCCGATATCAAACGGACTCAAGGCACGGAGCACGTCCTGCCCCATTGCGATGTCAGCGGCTGCGGATTGATCGGGCGTCTTCCGGGTCAGGCAACCCGCGGGCATCAACAGATCCGGAGCAACATCCTTGATGCCGACCATTCGAAAGCCGTCGCGCTCTAGGATGCGGCCGATCCCCGATAGCAAATGATTATCGCCGCCGCGAAATGCCGCCAGAACATGTCCCATCGCGCGAACAGTCCCCCAGTCCAGGCGAATCTCCGACAGGGCCGGGCGAACCAGCGTTCCGATGAAAACCAGATCACGGCAGTTTTCGGCGCGCAGCAGAGCAGCGAGCCGGCCGAGCTGTCCGACCGAGATCCAGTGATGGCGGAACCGCGCAACCTGGACGGCGTCGCAAACTCCTTTCAGGGCAAAGAAGATCGGATCAATGCTTCGCGCCATCAGAGAGTCGGCGACCGCGAACGGCAGCACTCCGCCTCCTGCGATCAGGCCGATCGGCGAAGAGATATCCGGAACGCGATCAATCATGACTCGCCCAGCGGCCCCGCTACTAGCTTGCGCTACCCTTTGGCAAGCATAGAGCACGGTGTTTGCCGTCGCCAATAAAAGTCAGGATGCCCGCGATCGCGGGGTCTTCGGCCGCAAGGGGCCGGACGCCATCGAGACGTTCGGCAAAGACACCGGATCCGTGAAACAGTTTTTGATAGAATGACCGGACCCTGGCAAGTCGCTCACGGGTAAATTTGCGGCGCCTCATGCCGACGATGTTGAGACCCTCGAGACACGCATACTGGCCATTGACGAGTCCGTATGGAATGACATCGCCGCGCACGCCACAGATGCCGCCCACCATGACCTGTGGCCCGATGCGCGTGAACTGATGCACTGCCGACAGCCCGCCGATATAAACGGAATCACCAATCTCGCAATGACCGCCTAACGTGGCCGAGGTCGCAAAAATGACGTCGTTGCCAACAATGCAATCGTGCCCCACATGACTGTTGTTCATGAAAAAGCCGCGTGCGCCAACGCGCGTAACACCGCCGCCCTTGGCCGTGCCGACATTCATCGTCGTGCCTTCGCGAATCGTACAGGCCTCGCCAACCTCCAGCCGGGTCGGCTCGTTGCGATAACTCAAATCCTGCGGCGCTCCGCCGAGGACTGCGAAAGAAGAAATCACGCAATTGGCGCCGATCGACGTGTGACCGACGATGCTCACATGTGCGTCGAGGCGGCAGTTGTCGCCGATCGTAACGTTGGCGCCGATGATGCAGTAGGGCCCGATATCGGTCGCCTCTCCGATCACGGCACCATCTTCAATCCGCGCGGTAGGATCGATCTTGCTCATCAGTCGGTCAGCATCGCGCCGACGTCGGCTTCGGCGACGGTCACGCCATTCACCTTCGCATCGCCGTGAAACCACCACATCGCCTTGCGGCGACCGATAGTGCGCATGTGATATTCGACGATATCTCCCGGCATGACCGGCTTGCGGAACTTGCACTTGTCGATGGTCAGGAAATAAACCGCGCGAGGCTTCTGGGTGCCCTCTACCGACATGATGCCAATGACGCCCGCCGTCTGCGCCATCCCCTCGATCATCAATACCCCCGGATAGACCGGTCGCTCCGGAAAGTGGCCCAGGAATGCAGGCTCATTGATCGTAACGTTCTTCACGCCAATACCGCTATAGTCGGCACGAATGTTGACGACCCGGTCAATCAGCAGAAATGGATAACGGTGCGGAAGGGTTTTGAGGATGGTGGCAATTCCTACCTCCTCAAACTTGATCGGTGACTCCATTACTCACGCCCCTCGTCCTTCGGACCGGGTGTGGCCGATCTGGTATTTGGCGCACCATCGCGCGCCAGGCGCTCCACCGCAACGATCTCACGAAACCACTGCTTGGTCGGTTTCGCGACTTGACCGCCCCAGCGGCCGTTGGGAGGAATATCGTCCTTGACCCCGCTCATCGCAGCGACCTGCGCGCCATCACCGATGTGGACGTGGTTGTTGATCCCAGTCTTGGCACCCAGCGCCACGTTGTCGCCGATCGTCAGGCTGCCCGCCAGGCCGATCTGGGCCGCCAGCAGGCAGCACCGCCCGATCGTCACATTGTGGCCGACCTGAACCTGATTGTCGATTTTCGTCCCTTCCCCAATGACCGTGTCGCGCAGGCTGCCCCGGTCGACGGTTGAGCCAGCGCCGATCTCGACATCGTTCTGGATCAGCACACGTCCGGTCTGCGGAACCTTAACATGGCCTTCGGAGCCGAAGAAAATGAAGCCGAAACCATCCTGTCCAATATGGCAGCCGGGATGAATGAGCACATTGTTACCAATAAGAGCGGCCTGGATCGTCGTGCCTGCACCGACGTTGCAACTCCTGCCAATACGGACACCGGGGCCAATCACCGCGCCCGAGCCAATCACTGAACCGCTTCCGATTTCAACGCCGGGACCGATCACCGCCAACGGATCGACGACAACCGCGTCTTCGAGATGCGCGGACGGATGGATCACGGCGGAGGCTGCGATACCGGCATTGTCGAACCAGGATTGCGGCCGGAGCGCATCGGCATGAAATTCCCGCGCAACAGTCACAAATGCGCGAAACGGAGCCGCCGAGCGCAGAACAGCCACGTGGGCCGGAACCCTGGCCTCGAATCGCGGGCTGACGAAACAGGCGCCTGCTTTCGTCCCCGCCAATTGCGCGGCATACTTGTGGTTGTCGAAAAACGTGAGATGCATTGGGCCGGCTTCGTCGAGCGAAGCGAGGCCGGAAATGCGCTGGTCGCCACAAGCGGCATCAACCAGATGCGCCCCCGTCGACGCGGCGATGTCTCTCAGCGTCGACGAAGGCAGCCGTTTAAAGAATGTCGGTTGCGCCATTCCATCCGTCGCGGTGCGACCCGTGATCACACTCAGAACGTCGTTCCGCCGCCAAACCTGAACTCCTGAACCCGATCGTATCTACCCTTCGTGATCGGTACCGCATAGTCGAAGCGCAGCGGACCGAATGGAGATTGCCAGATCAAGCCGACACCGACAGAGGTTCGGATCTTGTTGGTATTGTCATACTGAAGACCGGCACACGT
>JBDTCP010000196.1:0-8444 GCA_039923555.1 Nitrobacter sp. | reverse complement strand
GCAAAGAACGGTTTCATCCTCGACGGCTTTCCGCGCACCGTGCCGCAGGCCGAGGCGCTGGACCGCCTGCTCAAATCCAAGCATCTCAAGCTCGATGCCGTGGTCGAACTCCGCGTCACCGAGAGCGCGCTGCTGCAGCGCGTGGAAAGCCGGGTTGCGGAAATGACGGCGCGCGGTGAATTGGTGCGGGCCGATGATACGCCCGAGGTGCTCGCGAAGCGGCTGGCCAGTTTTCGCGCGCTGACCGAACCGCTGGTTCACTACTATTCGGAGCGCCGAAAGCTGCTGACCGTCGATGGCATGATGGCCATCGAGCACGTCACGCGGGAGATCCACCACTTTTTAGCGGCCATCGGTGCTTCCGATGCCAAGGCCGAGAAGAAGGCTGGAGCCAGAAAGGCATCGGCCAAGAAGACCGGTGCGGCCGCAAAGCCCGCCGAGGTCAAAAAGGCCGGGAAAAAGGCGGCCGGAACCCGTAAGGAGCCCGCCAGGAAATCGGCCAAAAAAGCCGGCAAAAAGGTCAAGAAGACCACCAAGGGGGCCTCGCTCAAGGGACGGGGAACCGCAGCGGCCGGCAAACGAAAAGGAACCAGGAAGGCCGTCAAAAAAGTCACGAAAAAGCGAGCGAAAGCCGCGAATCGGTTGACGAAACGACGTTGAATCCTTTAATAAGCGGGCATCCGGTCGGATAGTTTTCAGACGATGTCGGGCCCCAAGGTGACAGAGGGGTCGGGCGTCGTGTTCGCGTTTGCGGATACCCACCTGAAATAACCAAGGAAATGCTGGCCCGTTAAGGGTTGGTGACAGGAGAGAAGTCTGTGGCCCGTATTGCCGGCGTGAACATCCCGACCAACAAGCGCGTCGTCATTGCGCTTCAGTACATCCATGGCATCGGTCAGAAGAATGCCGCCGAGATCGTCGAGAAGGTCAAGATTCCTGAGGATCGTCGAGTCTCGCAATTGACCGATCAGGAAGTGCTTCAGATTCGCGAAGTCATTGATCGTGATTATATCGTTGAAGGCGACCTTCGCCGCGAGGTCGGCATCAATATCAAGCGCCTGATGGATCTCGGCTGCTATCGCGGCCTGCGCCATCGACGCGGATTGCCGGTGCGTGGCCAGCGCACACATACCAATGCGCGCACGCGCAAAGGGCCGGCCAAGTCGATCGCCGGCAAGAAGAAGTAAGCAAGCGCAGATCGAGCGGGACGGCGAATCGATCATTCGCTCTCGTCTGGTCGCGTTTCTTCAGGTGGAGCCGCTGGAATTACGGCGGCGTTGAGATCACAGGAAAGGCTGATAATGGGTAAGGAAGCTGCGACACGCGTCCGCCGTCGCGAACGCAAGAACATCGCGTCCGGCATCGCGCACGTGAATTCGTCGTTCAACAACACCACCATCACCATCACCGACGCGCAGGGCAATACGATCGCCTGGTCATCGGCCGGAACGATGGGCTTCAAGGGATCGCGTAAATCGACGCCCTATGCGGCGCAGGTGGCGGCGGAAGATGTCTCCAAGAAGGCGCAGGAACACGGTATGCGCACCATCGAGGTCGAGGTTGCCGGTCCGGGTTCGGGCCGTGAATCGGCGCTGCGCGCGTTGCAGGCCGCTGGCTTCACCGTCACCTCGATCCGCGATGTGACCACGATCCCGCATAACGGTTGCCGTCCACGCAAGCGTCGGCGCGTTTGATATTTTGACCGCGGGCGATTTGTTGTTGTCCGCGCAGATTCGAGATTTGTCGCGCGGACTGATCCGCGCACTCCAACGCCAAAGATTTTGATGGCATGGGTGACACAGTGACGATCCAGAAAAATTGGCAAGAACTCATTCGGCCGAACAAGCTGCAGGTCATTCCCGGCAGCGACCCCTCGCGCTTCGCGACCCTGGTCGCCGAGCCGCTCGAGCGCGGCTTCGGCCAGACGCTCGGCAACGCACTGCGCCGCGTCCTGCTGTCGTCGCTGCAAGGCGCGGCGGTGCAGTCGGTGCATATCGACGGCGTGCTGCATGAGTTCTCCTCGATCGCGGGCGTTCGCGAGGACGTCACCGACATCGTGCTGAACATCAAGGACATCTCGATCAAGATGCAGGGCGAAGGCCCCAAGCGCATGGTCGTGAAGAAGCAAGGGCCGGGCACCGTTACCGCCGGCGACATCCAGACTGTTGGCGATGTCGTGGTGCTCAATCCCGACCTGCAGATTTGCACGCTCGACGATGGCGCCGAGATTCGCATGGAGTTCACCGTTGCCGCCGGCAAGGGCTACGTCGCCGCCGACCGCAACCGGCCCGAGGATGCGCCGATCGGTCTGATACCGGTCGACAGCCTGTTCTCGCCGGTCCGCAAGGTGTCCTACAAGGTCGAGAACACCCGCGAGGGCCAGATCCTCGACTACGACAAGCTGACCATGACCATCGAGACCAACGGCGCGATCACGCCGGACGACTCGGTGGCCTATGCTGCCCGCATCCTGCAGGATCAGCTCAACGTGTTCGTCAACTTCGAAGAGCCGCGCAAGGAAGTCACGCAGGAGATCATCCCCGATCTCGCCTTCAATCCGGCCTTCCTCAAGAAGGTGGACGAACTCGAACTGTCAGTGCGTTCCGCAAACTGCCTGAAGAACGACAACATCGTCTACATCGGCGACCTCGTTCAGAAGTCGGAAGCGGAAATGCTGCGGACTCCGAATTTCGGCCGCAAGTCGCTGAACGAAATCAAGGAAGTGCTGGCCCAGATGGGTCTGCATCTCGGCATGGACGTACCGGGCTGGCCGCCGGAAAATATCGACGAACTGGCCAAGCGTTTCGAGGATCATTACTGAACATCATCCGGCATCCTTCGAGGCCGTCGCAAGAGCGACGGCACCTCAGGATGACGGAAAATGGTCTCGTCATCTGAGGTGCAAGGGCAACGCCCGAGCCTCGAAGGATGGCAGGAAGACGGCGAACGCAGGCAGCCCACCTGAGCAGCGTGTCCGACGAGCGGTCGCGACCGAACAAGACAGAGGACTACACTATGCGTCACGGCAAGGTTCATCGGAAGCTCAACCGCACCGCGGAGCACCGCAAGGCGATGTTCGCCAACATGTGCGCGTCGCTGATCAAGCACGAGCAGATCGTCACCACGCTGCCAAAGGCCAAAGAATTGCGCCCGATTGTTGAGAAGCTGGTGACGCTCGGCAAGAAAGGCGGTCTCTCCATGCGTCGCCAGGCCATCAGCGAAATGCGCGATCTCGATCAGGTGAGGAAGCTGTTCGGCGTTCTTGCGCCCCGCTACAAGGATCGTCAGGGCGGCTATACCCGTATCATCAAGGCCGGCTTCCGTTATGGCGATAACGCGCCGATGGCGGTGATCGAGTTTGTCGACCGTGACGTCGATGCCAAGGGCCAAGACTCCGGTCCGGTGCAGGAAAAAGCCACCGAGGCCGCCTGAGACCTGGCGGTATCCGAGACATTAGAAGCGGCGCATCGAGCGCCGTTTTTTTATGCACGTCTGTAGTGCGCTGCGGGCAATTGCGAAGCCGTCTGCTGGTGACGATATCTCTGTGATCAGACAACGGAGACCATCATGAATATCGATCTTTCGGGCAAAACGGCACTCGTCACTGGGTCGACATCGGGTATTGGTCATGCCATCGCCAAGGGGTTTGTGGAGGCTGGCGCGGATGTTCTGGTCAACGGCAGAACTCAATCGAGGGTGGACGAAGCCGTCGCAAAACTGTCGTCAGTGGGCATGGCGCGCGGCATTGCGGCGGATGTTTCGACGGCCGAGGGTTGCAAGGCGCTGTTGGCGGCGGTGCCAGACGTCGACATTCTCGTCAACAACACCGGCATTTTCGAACCAAAGGATTTTTTTGATATTCCCGACGAAGACTGGAGCCGGTTCTTCAACGTCAATGTCATGTCCGGAATCCGTCTGTCGCGTGGCTACATGCCCGGCATGCTCAAGCGTGACTGGGGCCGTATCGTCTTCATTGCCTCGGAATCGGCGTTGATGATTCCGAAGGAGATGATCCATTATGGCATGACCAAGACAGCGCAGCTTGCGATCTCGCGAGGGCTCGCTGAATTGACGCGCGGGACCGCCGTTACGGTCAATGCCGTTATGCCAGGGCCAACCATGTCGGAGGGCGTCAAGACCTTTGTGCAGGACCTCGCCAAACAGAACGGCCAGTCCGTCGAAACCGCCGCGGCGAATTTCATCAGGGAGCATCGGCCGACATCACTTATCCAGCGTTTCGCCAGCGTCGACGAGATCGCCAATATGGTCGTCTATGTCGCCTCAAAGCAGGCGTCGGCAACGAATGGCGCCGCACTGCGAGCGGAGGGCGGTTTGGTTCCGACCATCGCATAGCGCGTTTCCCACCATTCTGGATGCTGCGTTGAAGCGTCGTCTGCGGTTCGTCCCGCGCCTGTGCTGCTACCAGCCCCTGTTGTCGCGCGATTGCCGGATTTCAGCAGCGCGTGAGTACACGTCAAAGCGCCGAAACCGCAGCAAATCACCTTCTATTGCGGGGCCGAACGGCTTATATTCCGCCAGCTTTCCGAGAGGCGTCAATGTTCCGATTTAATGCTTTCCTTGCGGCTGCTCTGTGCGCCGTGGTCGTATGCGGCAGCGCCAACCCTGCAGCGGCGCAGGATCGGCGGGTGCCGGCTTCTCAGGCCGAGCTTCGGCTGTCCTATGCGCCGATCGTACAGCGGGTGGCACCGGCCGTGGTCAACGTCTACGCCGCCAAAATGGTGCATAACCGCAATCCGCTTCTCGACGATCCGATCTTTCGCCGCTTCTTCGGCGTTCCCGGCCAGCAGCCCGAACAGATGCAGCGTTCGCTGGGCTCGGGTGTGATGGTGGATCCGTCCGGCCTTGTCGTGACTAACAATCACGTGATCGAGGGTGCCGATCAGGTCAAGGTCGCCTTGTCGGATAAGCGCGAGTTCGAGGCCGAGATCGTGCTCAAGGACACGCGGACCGATCTCGCAATCCTGCGGCTGAAGAATGTGCACGAAAAGTTTCCGACGCTCGATTTTGCGAATTCGGATGAGTTGCAGGTCGGCGACGTCGTGATGGCGATCGGCAATCCCTTCGGTGTCGGACAGACCGTGACGCATGGCATCATTTCGGCGCTGGCGCGCACACAGGTCGGCATTACCGACTATCAGTTCTTCATCCAGACTGATGCGGCGATCAATCCGGGCAACTCCGGCGGCGCGCTGGTCGACATGACGGGGCATCTCGCCGGTATCAACACGGCGATCTTCTCGCGCTCCGGCGGTTCGCAGGGCATCGGCTTTGCGATTCCCGCCAACATGGTGCGCGTGGTCGTGGCATCAGCCAGGACCGGCGGCAACGCCGTGAAGCGACCGTGGCTCGGCGCACGACTGCAGGCGGTGACGCCGGAGATTGCCGAGACCATCGGCCTCAAGGCGCCCACTGGTGCGCTGGTCGCCAGCGTGACGCCGAACAGTCCGGCGGCGAAGGCGGGCCTCAAGCTGTCCGATCTGATTGTGTCGATCGACGGACAGCCCGTCGAGGATCCCAATGCATTCGACTATCGCTTCGCCACGCGCCCGCTCGGTGGCACATCGCAACTGGAAATTCAACGCAACGGCAAGCTGGCCAAGCTCACCATTCCGCTCGAAACCGCGCCGGATACCGGCCGCGACGAGATCGTGATCACCGCGCAGTCGCCGTTCCAGGGCGCGAAGGTTGCGAACATTTCGCCGGCGCTTGCCGATGAACTGCATCTCGATTCCAGTGCCGAAGGCGTCGTCGTCATCGGGCTGGCCGATGATGGAATGGCCGCGAATCTCGGCTTCAAGGCGGGCGACATCATCCTATCGGTCAACAACAAGAAGATCGCAAGAACGGCCGATCTCGAACGGGTCGTTGGTGAATCCAGGCGGCTCTGGCGCATCACGCTGGTGCGCGGCGGTCAGCAGATTCAAGTCACGCTCGGCGGATGAGCCCGAAGCATCAACGCGATTCCACCAACCTGTTCGCGGCGGCGGGTCTGGAGCGCGATGCGCCGCATCCGTTGCCGGACAGGTTGCGCCCGCAGACGCTGTCGGATGTGGTCGGGCAGGACCACATTCTCGGGCCGGACGGCGCGCTGACCCGGATGCTGGAAACCCGCACGCTCGGCTCGCTCGTCTTCTGGGGCCCGCCCGGGACCGGCAAGACCACGGTGGCGCGGCTGCTGGCGGATACGACCGCGCTGCACTTCCAGCAGTTGCCGGCGGTGTTCTCGGGAGTAGCCGACCTCAAGAAGGCATTCGATGCCGCGCGCGCGCGTCGCGAGACGGGGACAGGAACGCTATTGTTCGTCGACGAGGTGCATCGTTTCAACAAGGCGCAGCAGGATTCTTTTTTGCCTGTCATGGAGGACGGCACTGTCGTCCTGGTCGGCGCCACCACCGAGAACCCTTCGTTTGAACTCAACGCGGCGCTGCTGTCGCGCGCGCGCGTGCTGGTATTCCATTCGCTCGATGCCGCGGCGATCGAAAAGCTGTTCGCCCACGCCGAATACGTCGAAGGCAAACCGCTGCCGCTCGATGCCGAGGCCCGGGCAGCGCTGGTGCGGATGGCCGATGGTGACGGCCGTGCGGCATTGACGCTGGTCGAAGAAGTCTGGCGCTCAGCGCGGGAAGGCGAGATCTTCGATGCCGAACAGTTGCAGGACGTGCTGCAGCGCCGCGCGCCGATCTACGACAAATCCGCGGACGGTCATTACAATCTGATCTCCGCTTTGCACAAGGCGGTGCGCGGCTCCGATCCCGATGCGGCGCTGTATTACCTGGCGCGGATGATGGATGCAGGCGAAGCCCCCTTGTTTCTCGCGCGGCGCGTAGTGCGCATGGCGGTCGAGGACATTGGCTTGGCCGATCCGCAGGCGCTGGTGATCGCCAACGCGGCCAAGGATGCCTATGATTTTCTCGGCCATCCGGAAGGTGAACTCGCAATCGCGCAGGCGGTGATCTATCTCGCCATCGCGCCGAAATCGAATGCCGCCTACAAGGCATTTGGCGCGGCGATGCGATCCGCAAAAGAGAACGGATCGCTGCTGCCGCCAAAGCACATTTTGAATTCTCCGACCAAGCTGATGAAGACCGAGGGCTACGGCGAAGGCTACCAATACGATCACGATACGCCGGAGGGATTTTCCGGCCAGGACTATTTCCCGGAAGCGCTGGGACGCCAGACGTTCTACGATCCGCCGGATCGCGGGTTCGAGCGCGAGATCAGGAAGCGGCTGGACTACTGGGCCAAGCTGCGACGGGACAAATCATCATGAGCCGCCGCGTCAAAAGACCTCTCGTGAAGAAATCCGTGCGCGATGACAAGCGCGGGCCCGCTAAACGTGGAGCGGATAAACGCGGCGAGCCAGCACGGGCTGGGTTCAAATCTGCTTCCCTCCCTCCGCGCAGCGAAGCGAAGCGGCGGGGAGGGGTCGGGGGTGGGGGGCATCCAGCCTCGAAACATTTCCCCGCCCCGGCGTCTGCGATGCCGACGCCGATCCTCCCCTCGGCAAAGCGGATGGAGGGAAAGGAAGCGCCGCTGCCCACGAAAGTACAGACCGTGGTCGTCACCGCCGACGAAGCGAACATGCGCGTTGATCGTTTTCTTGAAGCGCGATTTCCCGGCCTGTCGTTTTCTCACATTCAGCGCATCGTCCGCAAAGGCGAGTTGCGCGTGAACGGCAAACGCGCCGACAGCAAGGATCGTCTGGAGGAGGGCCAGAGCGTCCGCATTCCGCCGCTCAAGCTCGACACGCCGAAGGCAACCGCACATCTGTCCGAGGCCGAGGCAAAGACACGCAGCGAATTGCAGAAGATGGTGCTGTTCGAGGATGCCGATGTCATGGTGCTGAACAAGCCGGCTGGTCTTGCGGTGCAGGGCGGCTCAGGCCTGTCGCGGCACATCGACGGCATGCTCGAGGTGATGTGCGACGCGAAAGGTCAACGCCCGCGACTCGTGCATCGGCTCGATCGCGAGACCGCCGGCTGCCTGCTGGTGGCCAAGACGCGCTTTGCGGCGACGGCCCTGACGGGGTCGTTCCGCCATCGCTCGGCGCGCAAGATTTATTGGGCGCTGGTTGCGGGCGTACCGAAACCCAAGCAGGGCCGTATCTCGACCTATCTTGCCAAGGAAGAAAATGAGGACGACTCGATCATGCGGATCGTCGCGCATGGCGACGAGGGCGCGAGCCACGCGGTGACATATTACGCAGTGGTGGAAACCTCGGCGCAGAAACTCGCCTGGGTTTCGCTGAAGCCCGTCACAGGCCGGACCCATCAACTCCGCGCGCACATGGCGCATATCGATCATGCCATCGTCGGCGATCCCAAGTATTTCAACAAGGAGAACTGGCAATTGCCGGGAGGTCTTCAGAAGCGGCTGCATCTGCTGGCGCGCCGCATCGTGATCCCGCATCCGCGCGGCGGCGT
>JBDTCP010000195.1:0-4213 GCA_039923555.1 Nitrobacter sp. | reverse complement strand
GTCTCGGCTGCCGCGGCCGGATCAGGCGCGGCCTGGTCGAGCGAGCGATCGAGCGCCGTCAGGATGCGCCGCTTGGTGGTCTCGAACAGCGGCGAATTGCGGTCGCGCGGCCGCGACAGGCTGATGTTGGTCCGATCGAACAGCCGCCCCGGCCGCGGCCGCATCACCAGCACCCGGTCCGCCAGCACCACAGCCTCATCGACGTCGTGGGTCACGAGGACCAGTGTCGGGCGCGTCTCCGACCACAGATCGAGCAGGTGGTCCTGCAGATCGCGCCGCGTGAAGGCATCGAGCGCGGAGAACGGCTCGTCGAGCAGAAGCACTTCGGGCCGCATCACCAGCGCGCGCGCGATCGCGACGCGCTGCGCCTGTCCGCCGGACAATTCGCGCGGCCAGGCTTTCGCCTTTTCCGAGAGGCCGACCTTGGCGAGCGCAGCGGTGACGCGTTCGCGACGCTCACGCGCCGGCACGTCCGACAGACCGAAGCCGATATTGTCGGCGACGCTCAACCACGGCAGCAGTCGCGGCTCCTGGAAGATGATGCCGACCTTCGGATGCGGCCCGGTGATGGCTTCGCCGTCGAGCGTGATGGTGCCGTAACTGGCGCGGTCGAGGCCTGCGATGGCGCGCAGCAGCGTCGATTTTCCGCAGCCGGAGCCTCCGATCACGGCAACGATCTCGCCAAGGCTGATCTCGATCGAAAACCGCTCCAGCGCATTGACGCCGTTGGGGTAGGTCTTGCCGACGCGATCGAGCACCAGCATCACAATGCTCCGCGGCTTGGAGCGAACGCATCCTGCCAGCGCAGGAACGGCATCGCGGCAATTTCGATCAGCCAGTCGGTGGTCTTGCCGAGGATCGCGAAGATCACGATAGCGGCCAGAATCTGCGCCGGCTTGCCGAGCTGCTGCCCGTCGATCAGCAGGTAGCCGAGACCTTCGGACGCGCCCATGAATTCCGCCGCCACCACGAACATCCAGCCGAGACCGAGCCCGACGCGCAGCGACACCACGTATGCGGGCAGAACCGCAGGCAGCAAAATGCGCCGGATCATCGCCGGTCCGCTCAGGCGAAACGTGCGGCCGACCTCGACGATCTTGCGGTCGACCGAGCGGATCGCGCCCATCACGCCGAGATAGATCGGGAAAAACACGCCGACTGCGATCAGCGCGACTTTGGACAACTCAAAGATGCCGAGCCAAAGGATGAACAGCGGCACCCAGGCGATCGAAGGAATGGCGCGGAGCGCCTGGATGGTCGGATCGAGCAGGCGCCGCGCCAGTGCCCAGTAGCCCGAGATCGCGCCGAGCACGGTGCCGGCCGCGACGCCGAGCGCGAAGCCGGCGCCGACGCGTTCGAGCGTGGTCGCGATGTGACGGAACAGTTCACCGCTGCGGGCAAGTTCGGCGATCGTTGAAATGATCGTCGACGGCGGCGGCACCAGCCGCCCGTTGGACCAGCCGGCCGCGACCATCCACTCCCACACAACCGCAGCCGTGACCGGCAATAGCAGGCCGAGCGCCGGGCGCGTCCAGCGTCGCCACCGCGCCGCAGACTGCGGCGCGAGCGGTTGTGTGCTCTCGACAGGGGTGTCCAGCGTCATCGCCATTGCCAAACCCTGTCCGGCCGCCGATTGCAAGACCGAAAAAAGATAGGGGCCGGCGGACCGGCCCCTGCCTGTTCCGGACGAGCCGGCCGATCAGTTGGTCGGCAGCGGGATTTGATCGTCGATCAGGTTGTCGAGCGCGGCCTTCACGTCGACCTTGGCGTCGAGCACGCCGGCCTGCTGCAGGGCTAGCCCCGCCGCGAGGATGGTGTCGTGCTGGGCCTTGCCGATCTTGCCGTTCGAGATGTCGGTGCGCTCGCGCAACTGCTTCTCGACCACGTCCTTGGGCAGCTTGGTGGCGGCGATGAAGCTCGCTTCCAGCTCATCGGGATGGGCGACCGCATATTTCCGCGCGGTCTCGTACACCGCCAGCACGCGCTGCGCGATCTCGGGATATTTTTTCAGGAACTCTTCCCGCACATTGAGGATACCGTAGCTGTTGGCATCCGCATTGCGATAGAACAGCCGCGCGCCGTCCTGCAATTCCGCCTGCGCCATCATGGGATCGAGACCGGCCCAGGCTTCGACGTCACCGCGGATCAGCGCGGTCTTGCCGTCCGGATGTTGCAGCAGCACCGGCACGATGTCCTTTTCGGTCATGCCGAACTTCTGAAGTGCGCGCACGAGAAAGATGTGCGGATCGGTGCCGCGCGTGACCGCGACGCGCTTACCCCTAAGATCGGTCACCGACTTGATCGACGAATCCTTGCTGGTGACGAGCGCCGTCCATTCCGGCTTCGAATAGACATAAACCGATTTGATCGGATTGCCGTTGATCTTCGCCACCAGCGCCGCGGCGCCGGCAGAGGAGCCGAAATCGATCGAGCCGGCGTTGAGGAACTCGAGCGCCTTGTTGGAACCGAGCGTCTGGACCCAGCGCACGGTAATCCCGTCCTTGGCGAATTCTTTTTCGACCAAGCCCTTGTCCTTCATCAGCATCGACACGGGGTTGTAGGTTGCCCAGTCGAGATGAAGTTCTTTCGGTGCGTCCGCGGCGAACGCCATCGCCGGCAAGAGGCTGCGGCGATGCGGCAAGCACGCGCGGCGTGCGGGCTTGGACATTGTGATTTCTCCTGGAAGGTTGGAATAACGCGAGCCGTTCGGCCGGACACAAAAAAAGCCTTCTTATGTCAATTAGTTGTAGGCTTCAGTCAACGAGAAAATAGGTTTTCTGGAAGCTCCGGCCGGAGCACATCGTTGCTCAAAGCCGGTGACTCGAAGCATGGATCCCTCGTACGCGGCGCACAATCTCCGGTGACAGCGCACGTGGCGTCCGTTATCCGGATAGGCAATGGATTCCGCAACGACACCAGACGCGATCGAAGCTGACGATTTCGATTCCGCCAGGATCACTGGCGAAATCGGCGCGCTGGCCGACAAGCATGCCGGTCACGAGGACGTCTTCCGCTCTGCGGTGGCGCAGTTGTTGAAGGCCGAACTCGCCAAGGCGCGGGACGCAGCGCAGGCGACGCTGCTGCGCGACCGGCACGGACGGCACTGCGCCGAGCGGCTGTGTTTCGTCCAGGACGAAATCATCCGGCTGTCATTTTCGGCCGCGACCCGTCATCTCTATCATTCCCGCATCCCATCCGGCGCCGAGCGCATGGCCGTGGTGGCGACCGGCGGCTACGGCCGCGGTCTGATGGCGCCGGAGTCCGATATCGATCTGCTGTTCATTCTGCCGTACAAACAGACCGCTTGGGGCGAACAGGTCGCCGAGGCGATTCTGTATTGCCTGTGGGACATGGGACTGGCGGTCGGCCACGCGACGCGCTCGGTCGACGAATCGATCCGGCAGGCGCGCGGCGATATGACCGTCCGTACCGGGATTCTGGAAACGCGTTTCCTCGCCGGCGATCAGGCGCTTTACGACGAACTGGTCACCCGCTTCGACAAGGAAGTGGTGCAGGGCACAGCGGCGGAATTCGTCACCGCCAAGCTTGCCGAGCGCGAGGAGCGTCATCGCCGCGCCGGCCAGTCACGCTATCTGGTCGAGCCCAACGTCAAAGACGGCAAGGGAGGCTTGCGCGACCTGCACACGCTGTTCTGGATCGCGAAATATGTCTACCGGGTGCGTGAAACCGACGAATTGCTGGAGTGCGGGGTGTTCGATGCGCAGGAATATCGTACCTTCCGCCGCTGTGCCGATTTCCTGTGGTCGGTCCGTTGCAACCTGCATTTCGCAACGGGGCGGGCCGAGGAACGGCTGTCGTTCGACTTGCAGCGCGAGATCGCGGTGCGGCTGGGATATACGTCCCATCCCGGCATGCAGGATGTCGAGCGGTTTATGAAGCACTACTTCCTGATCGCCAAGGACGTCGGCGGCCTCACCGCGATCCTCTGTGCGAAGCTCGAGGACCAGCAGGCCAAGCCGGCGCCGGTTCTCAGCCGCATGATGTCGAAGCTACGGCCCGGCGCGGAGCAGCGGCGGGTTCCCGGCGGCGAAGACTTTCTTATCGACAACAACCGCATCAATCTTGCGGCGCCCGATGTCTTCAAGCACGACCCTGTCAACCTGATCCGCATGTTCCGCCTCGCGCAGAAGAACAACCTGGCCTTCCATCCGGACGCCATGCGGACCGTGACGCGCTCGCTGCGGCTGATCAA
>JBDTCP010000194.1:0-4476 GCA_039923555.1 Nitrobacter sp. | reverse complement strand
GACGTCTCGAACCGGGCCGGGTCGATATTCCCGATGCCGCTGTGCCGGACCTCGCCGGTCAGAATGTTGTCGCTCAGCACCGCGTGCAGGCGCTCCAGCTCGACAGCGCGCGATCCGCCATCCATCTGGGTCAGCACATCGTCGACGGCCTGCGCGGGCGCCTTGACGGTCAACCGCAGACCGGCAATCACCGCGCGCACAAACCCTTTGACCGCTTCCGGCTTACCGGTGGCGAATGCCGGATTGACGATCAGGACCTTGCCGTAGGCGGCGCAGCCGTAGTCGGCAAATCGCAGCACGGCGATATCATCGGCCGGGATACCGCGATTGCGCAGGTCAATCGCCGACACATACGACAGGCCGGATATGGCATCGAGCTGGCCCGCCGACAGCATCGGTTCGCGAACGGCCTGGCCAATCCGCTCCAGCTTCACGGTCTTGAGCTGCACTCGGTTTTGCCGGGCGAGCGCAGGCCACAGCCTGATGGACAAATCGCCGTTGGCGACGCCGATCATCTTTCCCTCGATGTCGGCAAGCGCGCTGATGCCCCGGCTCTTGCGCGCGATGAAGGCGTAGGCTGTTTTGTCGAACAGTACGAACACCGCCTTGACCGGCGGCACGCCCGCCTTGTCGCGAAAGCGGATCAGGGCGTTGAAGTCGGCCAGCGCCATTTGACTCGTGCCGTCCGCTACGCGCGCGATGGCTTCCTGCGAATCCGCCGCGACCGTAGTGGTGACCTTCAGGCCTTCCGCGTCGAACAGCCCCCTGGTCGATGCCAGCACCACCGGGGCCACGGCGGCGTCGATCGGGCGATCGAGCGAAAACTCGAGCTGGGTTGGCTTGTCGGCGTCGGCCCGACTGGCCGCAATGCCGGAGCGTGCAATACCGGCCGCGCCCAAGAGCGCAAGCACGACAAACCAGAGAGGACGTATCCAACGTGCTTGCATGGGCTATTGCAGCAAATGACGGGTCGCGAGGTTTGCGCGATCGCGTGCAGGTTTCATGACACGGTTGCAGTTTAACCGAGGCAATCTGAACGCGGGATGACCGGAACGATTTGTCGCGGGTCGTTCAGCGCTCGGGAACTGGAACCCGATGTGAAGGCGGTTGTTGTCTTCAGAACGGCCTCCACCGACCGGGAACATCATAGAGGGTATTTCAGATGTTGACGCGCAAGAGTTTCAAATCTTCGACCAGCCGGAGCGTCGTTTTGGCGACGGTTGCGGCGGTGGCCCTGACGGCGACTGGCCCGTCTTTCGCCGGGTCGTCTGCGTCCGTCTCCAAGGGGATCTCGGCAACGGGATCATCGAGCGGCGTCACGGATTTTAGCGCGGCGCGCCGGCATCATCGTCATCATCATCATCATCATCGCCGTCATCACGGTGGTGGCGGCAATGCTGCGGCAGCCGCCGCGTTCGCTGGCATCATCGGCACCGTCGGCGCGATCGCGGCATCACAAGCCCGCCGTGACGCCTATTATGACTATGGTCCGGGATACTATGCTCCGCCGCCTCGCTACTACGGCGGCCCCCGCTATCCGTCTCCGTATGGCGGCGCTTATTACGCCCCTTACTGAGAATCTTTCCGCTCGGGCCCAAGAACGGACAACAGACGCCGGCTGCAATTGCGGCCGGCGTCGTCTTTTGAGCGTCGGCCGTTAACGCGCTGGCCACCGGTCTGGCTTAGCCTGACCGCATGAGTGATTCGTTGGAGCGGCTTTATCACGCGGTGATCGCGGCCCGGGATCTCGATCCCGCCACCTCGCGAACCGCGCGGCTGTTTCAGCGCGGTCCTTCGAAGATGGCCAAGAAAGTCGCCGAGGAAGCCATCGAAGTTGCGATCGACGCCGTCAGCGGCAACACCGATGCGGTGATCCGCGAAAGCGCCGATCTGTTTTACAATCTTGCTGTGCTGTGGGCCGCGGCCGGCGTCCGTCCCGAAGACGTCTGGGCCGAGATGGACCGCCGTGAGCGCATGCTCGGGATCGCAGAGAAGCTGCCGAAAACCGCGGCGAAACCGGTCAAGCCATCCGCAGGATTGACCCGGCCCATCGTCGCGCTCGACGCCCATCGCCTGCGCAAGCGCCGCTGAATCCTGCCGTCAGCCATGGACAAATCCGGCGCGCAATGGTTCATCGCGCCATGCTGAGACGGACCTACGACTGGTGCATCGCTGCCGCCGACAAGCCCCACGCGCTGTGGATTCTGGGAGCCGTGGCTTTCGCGGAAAGCTCATTCTTTCCGGTGCCGCCCGACATCATGCTGCTGCCGATGTCGCTGGCGCGGCCGCAACGCGCCTGGCTGTTCGCGTCGCTCTGCACGATCGCCTCGGTGGCCGGCGGCGTGCTCGGCTATGCGATCGGCGCGCTGCTCTACGACTCGCTCGGGCATTGGCTGATCCAGCTTTACGGACTCGGCGACAAGGTCGAGGCGTTTCGCGCGTCGTACGCGCAATGGGGCGCCTGGATCATCATCGGCAAGGGCCTGACGCCGATCCCCTACAAGCTCGTCACCATCACCTCGGGCTTCGCCGGATATAATATCTGGCTCTTCATCCTGTGCTCGATCATCGCCCGCGGCGGCCGCTTCTTTATCGTCGCGATTCTGCTCAATCGCTACGGCGACGTCATCCGGCACGAGATGGAGAAGCGGCTCGGCCTGTGGGTTGCGGTCGGCGCCGCGGTTCTCGTCCTCGGATTTGTGGTCGCGTTCCGCCTGATCTAGCGCCCTCGTTGCGGAAACCGTTGCATTGATGAATAAGCCGGAGTTGGGAATAGATTGGATTAGAGGCCGCAATTTCCAACGAAGGCGAGATTAACTTTTTAGCTCCGGCGGAGTAGGGATTACCGTATCATGAAGATCAATGACGTCGCTAAATTCAGGCAAGCGAAGGCGATGGCGTTCAGACTTGGCTTTGCTGTTCACGAGGCCGATGATCCGACCGGCCGCAATCGCTACACGCTGGTTCGTCAAGCCGTGGAAACGGAATTCGCGACCATCGATGAATTGCTGGCAGAACTCAAACAGATCAAGCCATAATTGTTTTGGACGTCGAAGCGTTAGCGGAGTGGATGACATTCGCCTCATTGACCGCGAACTCCGTAGCGCTGAAGCGGATACGAATGTCGGCATTGGACCGCTCGCACTGGTTCTGGCGAGACGGTTCCGGAATTAACGATCCATTTACCATTACTGAGGCATTTTCGACCCCGAGCCGGTATTTATTTGCCACGCGAGGCGCCAGACACCGGCCGGGATGGGCATGGCGATGGACCGCGACCTCACATCGGAAAAGACCCCGGCAACCATCAAGGAACTGCAAGCTCGTGTGGCCGCCGCGTTCGGCAGGCATCCGCTGTGCCGCGAGGTGCGGTTCGACGTCGTCAGCACGCCGAAGACCGGCAGGGGTGCCAACTGGACCGTCAGCATGAGCGCGATCCCGCCTGCCGCAGTCTGGGAGGTGTCCGAACTGGTCGCCGATATCCAGGACGCCTACGTTCTGGCGGCGTGATCGCAAGACCCCGAGATTTACGTGAAAAACAGCCGTCCGGCTACCGCCGTGCTTGGTTAAGCCTTAATTCGTATCGATTGTGAGGACAGTCGGCGGCAGTTCGTGGACTGAACCGGAGACCTTGCTTGACGCGGACGATGACGATTCTGGCGCTTGCATGCTGCCTCGTCACCGGTGTCGCGGTGGCTGCGGTTCTCGGCCGCGACAGCATTCCGGCTGTCTCGTTTTTTGCATCACCCCCGCCGCCTGTGGAAGCTGAAGCCGAACCGGCCGCCAACCGCGACCGCAAGGCCGATCGGCTTCCGGTCACGATGCAGACCGCGCCCCGCGACGCCGGTGGCGATGTGGCGTGGCCTGAACCGCTGCCGCCGGCCGTCGCAACCGACGTCCCTGCCGATGCGGAGGTTTTGCCGTCCGCCGTGCCGATTGTGGGACCGCCGCTGCCGCGTCCGCGGCCGAAGCTCGCAAACCAGCTCGTTCAGAAGAATTATTCGCTGCTCAGCGATATGCAGATCGCGGCGCTGAAAGGGCGGCTGCAATTGACGCGCGCGCAGGAGCCCTACTGGCCGGCCGTCGAAAACGTGTTGCGCGATGTCGCCCGGAAAATCCATGAGCGGCGCTCGGTTTCGGGAGCGCCTGCCGCTCTCGTCAGCAGTGATGTCGAGCAGATCAAGGCCGCGGCCCAGCCGCTGCTGTCGAGGCTGCGCGAGGAGCAGAAGCGCGAGGCGCGCGCGCTCGCCCGGATCATCGGGCTGGAGGCGGTGACCTCGCTGATTTGAGGGTCCAATCAATCAGAACCGATTGATGTCGAAGCGCTTCAATTTGTCATGACCGGGATCATCATCATGGCGCGTTCGCATAGTGGCGACGATGACGATGATGGCGCCTGCGCGCCTCGTAATGCGATCGCCCGCTCCAGCCACCGAGCTGGAAATGACCACTGTCCCCATTGGCCCATTGCGCCCC
>JBDTCP010000193.1:0-10583 GCA_039923555.1 Nitrobacter sp. | reverse complement strand
GTGTTGCCACCGCCGACGCTCACGCGGTTGAGCGACAGGCGTTGACCGTGAGTGGGCATCGGCGCGCGTTTTGAACTCAGCGTGCGCGAGTTGACGCCCATCCAGGAAATCTCCGACGACAACCGGCCGTATTCGATCTTCGGACAGCGGTTCATCACGACCTTGATGCCGGCAGCCTCGGCTTTCGCGGCGGCTGCGTCGTCACGCGCGCCGAGTTGCATCCAGACCACCTTCGGTAGTGGCGAGAGTGTCAGCGCCTCGTCTACGATGGGCATGATGTGACTTGAGCTGCGAAAGATGTCGACCATGTCGAAGGGACGGCCGATGTCCTTGAGCGACGCGACAAAGGGCTTGCCCACCAGGCTCTTGCCGAGGTGGCCCGGGTTGACCGGGATCATGTCGTATCCGCGCTCGGCGAGATACTTGAACGCGAAGTAGCTCGGCCGCACGTTGACAGGAGACGCGCCGACCATCGCGATGGTCTTCACGCTGTTGAGAATGCCGCGGATGTAGTCGTCGTCGTAGGCGTCGTGATTCATTTTCAAGTCCAGATCATTGAATTATCGCGGCCGTTCAAGCCACTGTTGTCATTCCGGGATGCACGGTCTTTACCGCGCAGACCCGGAATCCATGTGCCCGGCAACGTTTATGGATTCCGGGTTCGCTCGCGAAGGGCTCGTGCCCCGGAATGACGAAGAAAATTGAGTCCTATCGATCTTCCCACGTCGGGTCGCGCTTTTCGATGAAGGCGCCGATACCTTCCTCGGCGTCGCGGGCCATCATGTTCTTGGTCATGACCTCGGCGGTGTAACGATAAGCGTCGGCCAGATTCATTTCGGCCTGCCGGTAGAAGGCGCTCATGCCGAGCTTCACGGTGTAGGCCGATTTGCGCGCGACCTTTTGCGCAAGGTTGAGCGCTGCATCGTGTTCGATCCCGTCGGCGACGACGTGGTTGATCAGTCCCATCTGCCGTGCAGCCATGGCGCTAATGGACTCCCCAGTCAGCAGCATTTCCATCGCCTGCTTGCGTGGGATGTTGCGCGTCAGCGCCACCATCGGCGTCGAGCAGAACAGGCCGATGTCGACGCCCGGCGTGGCGAAGGAGGCCTTTTCCGAGGCGACGGCAAGATCGCAGGTCGCAACGAGCTGACAGCCGGCGGCCGTGGCGATGCCCTGCACGCAGGCGATGACGGGCTTCGGCAGATGCACGATGGCCTGCATCATCGCGCTGCAGAGGGTCATCATATGCGCGAAGTAGGCGCGGCCATGATCTGGATCGCCGCGATGCGCGGTCAGTTCCTTGAGGTCGTGGCCGGACGAGAACGCCGGTCCGTTGGCGGCGATCACGACCGCGCGAACCGCCGGATCCTCACCCGCCGCGTCAATCGCCGCGTGCAGATCGGTAATCAGTTGCTCCGACAGACTGTTTCGCGCTTCGGGGCGGTTGAGGGTCAGCAGGACGACACTGCCTTGGGTTTGCCGCAACAGAACCGAGGGCTGTTCCAGGTTCTCGGCGCGGGCAGGCCTGGCGGTCATCGAATTATCCTTGGGCGAAACGATCACCTTAATGTAACAGGCGGCACGGAGCGAGAGCAGGGGGCAGAACGACATGGCGATCGCGAAAATGAGCGTGGCTGAGCTCGAGACGTTTCTTCACGCCGAGTTCCCGCAGGCCTTCAGAGACGGCGATATCGCAATCGAAAGCGCCGACGGCGAGACCTGCCTGCTGCGCCAGCGCTACAGCGAGCGGATGCTGCGTCCGGGCGGGACGGTCTCGGGACCGACGTTGATGGCGCTGGCCGATTTCGCCATGTACGTGGTGCTATTGTCGCGGATCGGGCCGGTCGGCCTCGCGGTGACTGTCAATCTCAACATCAACTTCCTGCGCAAAGGCCATCCCGGTCAGGATGTCGTGGCCGCGGCGCGGCTGCTCAAACTCGGCAAGCGGTTGGCGGTCGGGGAGGTGACAATGCTGTCCGGCACGTCGCCCGATCCGATCGCTCATGTCACGTCGACCTATTCCATTCCAAATGCTTGACGATTTCATCGGTAATATCGCACCATTTTTATAAGCTATTGGTTTTACAATAAAAATTGCCAACGGTTGACATTGACTGATGGCGGCCGGTTCTCTAGAAACCGAGCGGTTCGGTGCGTGGCGCCGATGTCTCTTTTCACGGATTTCTCACATGAAAACGTTTTCGGCAAAGCCCGCCGAAGTGACGAAGAAGTGGGTGCTGATCGACGCCAGCGGTCTGGTGGTCGGACGACTCGCCACCCTCGTTGCGATGCGGCTGCGCGGCAAGCATCTGCCGATCTACACGCCGCACGTCGATTGCGGCGACAATGTCATCATCGTCAATGCCGCCAAGGTGGTTCTCACCGGCCGCAAGCGTGACAACAAGGTCTATTACAATCACACCGGCTACATTGGCGGCATCAAGGAGCGGACAGCGAAGTCGATCCTCGAAGGTCGCTTTCCGGAACGCGTGATCGAGAAGGCCATCGAGCGCATGATCCCGCGCGGCCCGCTCGGACGTGTGCAGTTTGGCAATCTCCGCGTCTACGCCGGCGCTGAGCATCCGCACGAAGCCCAGCAGCCGGAAGTCATCAATGTCGGCGTAATGAACCGCAAGAACATGAGGGCCGCATAACGATGTCCGATACAATGCAGTCTCTCGACCAGTTGTCCGCGCTGAAGCCGGCCACGCCCGAAGCGCCGAAGTATACCAAGAAGGTCGACAAGCACGGCCGCGCCTACGCCACCGGCAAGCGCAAGGACGCGGTCGCTCGCGTCTGGATCAAGCCGGGTGCCGGCAAGATCCTGGTCAACACGCGCGAGGTCGAGGTTTACTTCGCTCGCCCGGTGCTGCGGATGATGATCCAGCAACCGCTCGTTGCCGCAGCACGCGCCGGTCAGTATGACGTGATCTGCACTGTCGCTGGTGGCGGTTTGTCGGGACAGGCCGGTGCTGTTCGTCATGGTCTGTCCAAGGCGTTGACCAACTTCGAACCTGAATTGCGCGGCGTGCTCAAGAAGGGTGGCTTCCTGACCCGCGATTCCCGCGTCGTTGAGCGCAAGAAGTACGGCAAGGCGAAAGCTCGCCGCTCGTTCCAGTTCTCGAAGCGCTAATGCGGCGATTAACATTCGCTGCCGCTTGGCAGCGAATGTTAAAATCCAGAATTTCAGATAATTACCTCCCGGCAGAGCCGAGGGGCATAGCAGACTATGGAAGAAGTCTGCCACGCTCGTGGGATGGAGTTGGCTTCGTCACCGTCGTGGAGAATCGATATGGCATCACGCCTGACCGTTCTCATGCGATACGCATTGGCCGTGATGCTGGTGCCGCATTTCGCCTTTGCGCAGGTCGGTTGGGAGACGGCGGCTGATCCCGGACCTGCCGTCAACACAGATCAAAACACACGCGAAGCGATCTGCCTGATGGTCGAGTCGGCGGCGAAGGCCGAGAGCCTGCCGCTGGAATTCTTCGCGCGCGTGATTTGGCAGGAGAGCCGGTTTCAGTCCGATGCCGTTGGTCCGTTAACCCGCAGCGGCGAGCATGCGCAGGGCATCGCGCAGTTCATGCCGGGGACGGCGAGTGAGCGGCGGTTGCTCGACCCGTTCGATCCGGTGCAGGCCCTGCCGAAATCAGCCGAATACCTGAACGAGTTGCGCGAGCAATTCGGCAATCTGGGCCTGGCCGCCGCAGCCTATAATGCGGGGCCGCGCCGCGTGCAGGACTGGCTTGACGGCAAGGGGTCAATGCCGGGCGAGACGCGCAACTACGTTGTCGCGATCACGGGATCGCCGATCGAGGACTGGGCTGCCGCCGGCAAGAGCGGCAAACCACCAGAGCACCCACCATCGACGAGTTGCCGCGAGTTGATGGCGCTATTGAAGCGCGCGCCCAATCCCTTTGTCACGGAGCTCGAACAGCACGTGAAACTCGGGGCTGACAAGCCATGGGGCGTGCAACTCGCCGCCGGCTTCAGCCGCGCTCGCGCCATGACCATGTACGCACGAGCCATCCGGCGCCTCGGCACCGTGATCGGTGACCGCGATCCAAGCCTGCTGGGTTCGGTATGGCGTAGCCGCGGCACTCGGACGTTCTATCAAGTGCGGATCGGGGCCGATACGCGCGCGGAAGGCGATGGTCTCTGCAACCGGATCAGGCGCGTCGGCGGCGCCTGCCTTGTGCTGCGAAACGCACGCGTGAAAGGGTAAACCAAGTCCGGCCTCGCGCTTACGGTACCAGACAATCCGCGCCGGAAAGGCTAATGATGCTTGGATCGTGACGGTACGACAGGAGCTAACGGCGATGGTGCGAGAAAGCGAAGTACGAGCGGGTGAGGTCGTCGTTGAGCTGCCGCCGCCGACGGACGCAGGGCTGGTGTTTATCGGCCGAATTCGCACCCCTTGGACGTCCCGTCTGAAAACCCCGCGTCAGGGGCGTGACGACGGGCCGATTTGTCGTCTCGAGATTTTCGATCCTTGGAAGCCTGCGTTGCAGGGGCTCGATCGATATGCGAGCATCGAAGTCATCTACTGGCTGCATCTGTCGCGTCGCGACATCGTGCTGCAGACCCCAAAGAGCAGCGGCGCGACGCACGGCACGTTTTCTCTGCGTTCGCCGGTGCGTCCTAATCCCCTGGGGACGTCGCTGGTAAAGCTGGTCGGCATCGAGGGATCGACCGTGCTGGTGCGCGGACTGGATTGTATCGACGAGACGCCGCTCATCGACATCAAGCCGAACCGTTGCCAGTTTACGCCGCTGGCGCCGCCGCAGGACGGCGATTTTGAAACCGGCTGACTGCTCAGTTCGTCGCAAGCGCCGAGATCAGCATTTTGGCGTGATCCTCGAGCACCCTTGGGTCTTCCTTTCGGCTGGCAGGCGGCAGCAGCGCAATGCCGTCGCGGCGCGGCATCACATGCATGTGCAGGTGAAACACCACTTGGCCGCCGGCGGCTTCGTTGAATTGCTGCACGGTGATGCCGTCGGCTTTGAAGGCCTTCATACCGGCCCGAGCGATTGTATGTGTGCCGCGTGCCACATGCGCGTAGTCGTCGGGGGAGATGTCGAGAATATTGCGCGCAGGAGCCTTGGGGATCACCAGCGTGTGTCCGGGCGCGCGCGGCATGATGTCGAGGAAGGCCAGGACGTGCTCGTTCTCGTACACCTTGTAACAGGGCAGTTCGCCGCGCAGCACTTTCGCGAAAATATTGTTGGTGTCGTAGGCGGTCATCGGTGTTCCCTGGATTGTCGGCGTCGAAGGGTCAGGTGACGTCGCCGGCGTCGGTCTTGCGAAACGGCCCGGTGTCGGTGAGCTCGCGAGCCGCTTCGGCGACATAGTGCCGTTCGCGCTTAAGATAGTCATGGACCGCGCGGCGCAGCGCGGAATCGACGATATAGTGGGCCGAGTAGGTGGTTTGCGGCAGATAGCCGCGCGCGATCTTGTGCTCGCCCTGTGCGCCGGCCTCCACCGTTTTCAGGCGATGACGGATCGCGAAATCGATCGCCTGATAATAGCAGACCTCGAAATGCAGGAAGGGATGATGCTCGACGGCGCCCCAGTGCCGCCCGAACAGCGTGTCCGAGCCGATGAAATTGATGGCGCCGGCGATCCAGCGGCCGTTGCGCTTCGCCATGATCAGCGCGACATCCCGGCTCATGCTTGCGCCGATCAGGGCGTAGAACGACCGCGTCAGATAGGGCCGGCCCCACTTGCGTGATCCCGTTTCCATGTAAAATTGGAAGAAGGCGTTCCAGGCTTCTTCCGTGATTTCGCTGCCGGTGAGGACGTGGATGGTGATGCCGTTAGCCAGCGCATCGCGGCGCTCGCGGCGGATCGCCTTGCGGTGCCGCGAGGCGAGGGTGACGAGAAAGTCCTCGAAGCTGGAATAGCCTTCGTTCCGCCAGTGAAACTGCTGGTCGGTGCGCTGAAGAAATCCGTATTCGGCCAGAAATTTCCATTCCCGCTCGCGGGCAAAGGTGACGTGGACCGACGAGGCATGTGTCGTGTCACAAAGACCGACGAGGCCGCCAACCAGCGCGTCGCCGACACGCGCTTCGTCGCTGCCGGGACGGATCAAAAGCCGCGGGCCGGTGGCGGGCGTAAACGGAACCGAGGCCTGAAGCTTGGGATAGTAACGGCCGCCTGCGCGCTCATAGGCATCGGCCCAGCCATGGTCGAACACATACTCGCCCTGCGAGTGCGATTTCAGATAGCACGGCACAATACCGACGATTGCGCCGGCGCGCCGGGCAATCAGATGGCGCGGTCCCCATCCCGTCCGCGGGCAAGCCGAATGCGATGCTTCAAGTGCGGATAAAAAGGCATAGGAAACAAAAGGGTTATAACTCGGCTTTGAGTCTGCAAGTGAATCCGGTTCCGATGTGGACAGCGCTACCTGATCTGCCGGCAATGATCCGCGGGGTTCGATCGCCGGGTTGGCGCAGGCATCCCAGTCCGCAGCCGGAATCTGGCTGATGGAGTCGACGGCTTCGAGCGATATTTCAGATAATGTCATCAAAAACTTGGATTTGGCCCCGGTTTGCGATCAGCCCTCGCGGCCGGTGACCTCTGCTAAAGAATGGGCAAGATGCCGGTGCCGTCAAGGGTTGCAGGGTCAAAGGTTCGGGTGGAAACCCTCGAAGATCATCTGATCTGCATATTTGGCGGCGCGGGCGCGCTGTTCCGGCGTGCGCACCGTCCATGTCAGCAGCGGACATTGAAAAATGTTTCGTGCAATCCAGGGAGCTACGGCTGGAAGCTCGTCCACCAGATAAGCGACAAAATGCGGCCGGGCGCGGAAGGCAGCACGTAGATTGGTCATGGCCGCGCGCTGGTAAGGCGTCGCCTCGGGCCAATCGGTTTCCGGGTAGTGGCGTTCGGCAAGGATGCCGCGCGGGCGCGACGGGATCAGGTCGCGCAGCGCCAGGACCTGATCCGGATCGAACGACATGCCGACCGCGGGACCGTTATAGGCGGACAGCACGTCCGCCATGCGCCGCACCAGCCTGCGATCGCCGTCGAAATGGCTTTTGACTTCGATCACCAGCGGTACGCGGCCGGCGACCAGCGCGCAGAGTTCCGCAAGCGACATCATCTTTTCCGACGTGTTCTTGAAGGTGACCCGCTTGAGTTCGTCCGCGGTTTTGGTCCGCAGGGCTCCCGAACCTTCCGTCAGCCGTCCGAGTTCATCGTCATGATGAACCATGGCCTCGCCGTCGACGGTAAGTTGGATATCGATCTCGATGCTGAAATTCGCCGCAACGGCGGACCGGACCGCCCCCGGCATGTTCTCGACGATGCCGCGGGCATAATCATGCAGGCCGCGATGGGCGACCGGTCGTGCCGTCAGCCAGCCGGGCGCGCGCATTGAAATCACGCGACTTCGAACAGGCCTTCCACTTCGACCGCCGCATCTGCGGGAAGGGAGGCAACGCCGATGGTGCTCCGGGCATGGCGGCCCTTGTCGCCGAAGGCCGCAACCATCAGATCAGATGCGCCGTTCATTACCTTGGGTGCGTCGATAAAATCGGGAGCGGAGTTGACGAAGCCGCCAAGCCTGACGACGCGAACCACCTTGTCGAGGTCGCCGAGCGCGGCCTTGATCTGCGCCAGCAGGTTGATGGCGCAGCCGCGCGCCGCGGCGCTGCCCTGTTCAACGGTGACGCCAGCGCCCAGCTTGCCCTTGGCGATCAACTTGCCTTCGGCATCGAAGCAGATCTGGCCGGATACGAACAGCAGGTTGCCGGTACGGACGAAGCCGACGTAATTCGCCACAGGCGATGTCGGTTCATGCAAGGTGATGCCCTGCGCCGCCAACTTCTGCTCGATCGTTCCTGCCATGTCGGTCCCCGGTAAATGGATGTTCAGCCTGAAAAATTGCGCTCAGGCGCTCTATCTCGCCCATCACCTTATCACATGCAAGTGACGACAGATCGGAGCCGACATTCCAGAACGCCCACTACAGCGGCTCGGAAAAACAACCGGAATTGACATCAAATTCCAGTTTACTGCCGGGTCCGCCCTAGTTGCGGCGCAATAGGGCGGTGATTATGCTCGGATTCCGTCACCCTTGAAAGACAACATGCGCGACCATTTTTATAGTTCAGCCCCACGATTTTGGTCGGGGTTTCTGACGCTGGCGGTAGCGACTGCGTGTCCGCTGGTGTTCGGCAGCGCCGCGCACGCCGCGGCTGGTGTTCCGTTTCTCGCCCATCAGGCTTTATACGATCTGAGCCTCGTGAAGTCGCGGGGCAGTACATCGCTGGACAGTGCCCGCGGACGAATCCTTTACAAGTTTTCGGGAAATGCCTGCGAGGGTTACACGTCGGACTTCAGGCAGGTCTCGGAGATGGATGGCGGGGAAGGCAAGACCACGCTGAGCGATCTGCAATCCACAAGCTGGGAAGATGCAGAGGGCAAGAGCTACCGTTTCAAGATCGCTACCCGCATGGACGACAGCGATCAGAGCCAGGTTGATGGTATCGCCGAACGGACCGACGGCAAGATCACCGTCAAATTGAAACAGCCGGTCGCCAAGACGTTCACCCTCGGCGGTGAGACGGTGTTTCCGACCGAACAGATTCAGCGAATCATTGCGGCGGCGAAAGAGGGAAAATCGCTGCTCGAACTGACCGTGTATGACGGCTCCGACAACGGCGAGAAAGTCTACAATACGCTTTCGGTCATCGGCAAACCAATTCGCGGCGATAGGCCGGGATCGAAGCCGGATCCGTCGACTACTAACGCTCAGATGAAGACGTTGACGCGGTGGCCGGTCACCGTGAGCTATTACGATCGGGACGCCAAAACCAATAGCGGCGAGCAGACCCCTATCTATGCGATGTCGTTCGAACTGTTCGAGGATGGCGTATCGCGCGCGCTGGTGCTCGACTACAATGACTTCGTGATTTCCGGAACGCTGGGCAAATTCGACGTCAATGACGTCAAGGATACCAAGCCTTGCAAGCGATGACGCTGGGATAAGATAAGCCTACGAACGGCTTGGCCCTTTCAACTGAGTTGGTTTCTCGGGGCCATCATAGGCGAGGCCTTTGATCACGACCGCGCTCCCGAATTTCTTGCGCAGATCGTCCATCGCTCGTTCGGCATGCGCCGAGCGGCGGTCCAGCATGTCGGTGTCGTCCGCCTGTGATCCCGGCCGCAGCGCGCTGACGCCGGCTCCCATCAGTCGGAACGCGGTGCCGTCGATTTCCTTTGCCAGCATCTCGCGGGACGTTCCGAAAATCTTTGATGCAAGCTGCGTCGGGACGTGAACCGACTGAGAGCGGGTCCGTTGCCGGAAATCGGCCGTCTTCAGTTTCAGCGTGATGGTCGATCCCGCCAGTTCGCTTGTCTTCAGCCGTGACGATACTTTCTCCGACAGCCGCCACAGGATGCGTTCGAGCGTGGCGAAGTCGCGGATATCGGCCTCGAACGTGGTTTCGCTGGAAATGGTCTTGGCGCCGCGGTCCGCGATCACCCGCCGATCATCGATGCCGCGCGCCAACCGCCAAAGCCTGCGTCCTTCCGTCGGAAATTGCTTCATCATCTCGATTTCGTCGGCGCGCTGCAGATCACCGATGCTGCGGAAGCCGCGCTGCGACAGCCGCTCCTGTGTGGCAGGGCCAACGCCGAAGATGAAACCGACCGGCCGGTCCGCGAGCATGATGCGTGCCTCGTCCTGGTCGAGTGCTGCGAACCCACGCGGCTTGTCGAGGTCCGAGGCGATCTTGGCCAGAAACTTGTTGCAGGACAGTCCGACCGACACCGTGATGCCGATGTTGCGCTCGACGTCGGCTGCGAACTTCGCCAGCACCTTGGCCGGCATCATGCCGTGGACGCGTTGGGTGCCGCCGAGATCGAGAAAGGCTTCGTCGATCGACAGCGGCTCCACCAGAGGCGTCAGCGCCTGCATGGCGTGACGCACCTCGCGGCCGATCCGGACATATTTCGCCATGTCCGGCGGAATGACGGTGGCCGAGGGGCAGAGTGCGAGCGCCTTGAACATCGGCATGGCGGAGCGCACGCCATAGGTTCGGGCGATATAGCAGGCGGCCGACACCACGCCACGCCTGCCGCCGCCGATGATAACGGGCTTGTCCGCCAGCGCCGGATGGTCGCGTTTCTCGACGGTGGCATAGAATGCATCGCAATCGATATGGGCCAACGTCAACGCGCCGAGGGTGTGGTGACGCACAAGCCGCGGAGAGCCGCAGGCGCTGCAACGGACCGCCGAAAAGCCGAGATCGCCGAGACAGTCTCGGCAAAAGCACGATGGACCGTTCGACGGACCCGCGGTCACGGAACCTCGCGCTCCCGGTGGGGATCGCCGAGCGCCTCCCGGGCGGCAGCGATAGTGGTAGGATGATGTTCCGAGGATTCTGAAAAAGCCTTCACGGTTGCGTCATCGCGCAGCACGAAATCGAGAACGCCGGCTAGAAAATGGGGATCGGAGGCGGAGGCGCGCAGGGTCTCCGGCCCGATTCCGGTTTCGGCCAGAAACCGGCCCAGCCGTTCGGTGTCGCCCGCGACAAAGGAAAGCGCCTGAATGGCCACGATCTCAGCTACTT
>JBDTCP010000192.1:0-2896 GCA_039923555.1 Nitrobacter sp. | reverse complement strand
GGCAAGTGGCTGCGCAACGCCTATGCCCAGCAACACTATATCTCCGCCAACTACACCCATGCGGCGTCCTATATCCTCGACCGCGGCCTCAACGTCATCACCCAGCTTGTGGCGAAGCGCGTGGTCAACGGCGAGACGCGCTACAGTCTGAGCTGCAACACCGACACCACGCTCGACCTCCTGCGCGCCCGCGCGGAGGGCCGGGCATCGTTCAAACTGGTGGGACAGGTCAATTCGGAATTGCCGTTCATGCCCGGCGCCGGCGACCTGCCGGCCGGCGAGTTCAGCGCCATCCTCGATAGTCCGGACACCGAATTTCCGCTGTTCGCGCCGCCATCCGAGCCGGTGTCGGACATCAAATATGCCATCGGCCTGCACGCGGCGGGGTTAATCAAGGACGGCGGCACTCTGCAGATCGGCATCGGCCAGGTCGGCGACGCGCTGGCGCAAAGCCTGATCCTGCGTCACCGCGACAACGCGCGGTTTCGCGAGATCGCGGCGCGGCTCACGCCGGGCAGCGCAATGGCGGAAACCGCGCCGTTCGCAACCGGTCTTTATGGCGTCAGCGAAATGGTGTTCGAAGCGTTTCTCGGACTGATCGAGGCCGGCGTGCTCAGGCGCGAGGTCGAGGGTGCGGTGCTGCACGGCGCGTTCTTTCTCGGGCCGCAGTCGTTCTACCGAGCTTTGCGGGAGATGACACCGGAGCAGCGCGCCCGCATCCAGATGACGGCGGTGTCCTTTACCAATGAACTTTACGGCGATGAGGCCGCCAGGCGCCGCGCCCGCGTCGATGCGCGTTTCGTCAACAACGCGATGATGGCGACCCTTATGGGCGCTGCGATCTCCGACGGCCTCGACAACGGCCAGGTGGTGAGTGGCGTCGGCGGGCAGTACAATTTCGTGGCGCAGGCTTTTGCGCTCGAAGGCGCGCGATCGATCCTGACGCTGGAATCGACGCGGCGCGAGAAGGGCGGCGTGGTGTCCAATATCCGCTGGTCATATGGACACACCACCATTCCGCGCCACCTGCGCGATATCGTCGTCACCGAATACGGCGTGGCGGACCTGCGCGGCAAGTCCGACGCCGAAGTGATCGCGGCGGTGCTCAACGTCGCTGATTCCCGCTTCCAGGACGAACTGATGCGACAAGCCAAGGACGCCGGAAAACTGCCGCGCGATTATCAGATCTCCTCCACCAATCGCGACAATTCGCCCGATCGGATCAAGTTGGCGCTGACACCCGCGCGAGTCGCTGGGATGCTACCGTCGTTTCCGTTCGGCAGCGACTTCACCGAGGTCGAGCAGCGGCTGATCCCCGCGCTTGAAACGCTGCGCGACGCATCGCGCTCGCCATTGACGCTCGTCGGTTTGCTGATGGCCGGATTGCGCGCCGGCGACGCGTCGGCGCAGCCTGCGCTGGCACGCATGGGGCTGGATCATCCGAATACGTTTTCAGACAGGCTCTATCGCGCGCTGGTCAACGGCGCGCTGAAGCGGACCCGTGAAAAATAAAATCGTGTTATGGCCGGGCACAGCCGTTCGAAGAACGGCGTCGCTTCGCTCGCCTATGGACCCGGCCATCCATCAAAAAGAATTCCATGAAGATAAAGCCCGCGTATGACGGCCATTTGCATGGAGGGATACGCTTTCCCAGACGGGCGTTTTTCAGTTACCTGTTCTTGTTGTTTGGCTTGCGCTTCTCGACGAACGCGGCCATGCCTTCGGCGCGGTCGTCCAGCGCGAAGGTCGAACGGAACAGGTCGCGCTCGACGTTCAAGCCCTCGGACAGCGGCGTCTCGAAGGCGCGGTTGACGGCGCTCTTGGCCATCGCCGCGACGGGACGCGACATCGAGGCGATTTTCTCGGCGGCCGCCACCGCTTCATCCATCAGCTTGTCGACGGGAACGATTCGGCTGACGAGGCCGGAGCGTTCGGCCTCGGCGGCGTCCATCATCCGCCCGGTGAGGCAGAGATCCATCGCTTTCGACTTGCCGATGGCGCGGGTCAGGCGCTGCGTGCCGCCGATGCCGGGAAGGGTGCCGAGCGTGATTTCCGGCTGGCCGAATTTCGCGGTGTCGGAGGCGATGATGATGTCGCACATCATGGCGAGTTCGCAGCCACCGCCGAGCGCGTAGCCGCTCACTGCCGCGATGGTCGGCTTGCGGCAGGTGGCGACGCGGTCGCCGCCGATCGTCTTGAAGTCCTCGTTGAACATGTCGATGAAGCCCTTCGGCTGCATCTCCTTGATGTCGGCGCCGGCGGCGAAGGCCTTTTCGTTGCCGGTAATTAGGATGCAACCGATCTTGTCATCGGCCTCAAGATCGTCGATTGCAGCGGCGATTTCGCGAAACACCGCGAACGACAGAGCATTGAGCAACTTCGGGCGATTCAGCCTGATGATGCCGACCGCGCCCTTGCTCTCGACAATGATGTGCTCGAACGTGCTCATGATTCATCCCGCTTGCCTGCTGCCGGGCGCGACGGGGTGCGCGGCTGCGGGCAATGTGCCCGCGGTCCAGGCACACCGCAAGGAGTGACTATGCAAAAGCCGATCCGTCGTGGGGCGCCGGACCCGAGGCGGGAGAAGAACAAACAGCTCAGGCCGATTTCAGGCTCCGCATGTATTCAGGAATCAGGCCATGAACATCCGGGCAGCGGAGGCGAATGTGAGCAGGCCGCCGAAGGCGATGAAGATCTTGCCGATCAAGGAGGCCTTATTCCAGGAGTCTTCGCTCGCCACGGCCTGGCCGGTGGTGGTGGTGTCGGCGCTGCTCGCGGACGGCGGGATGTCGAGGGAAGCCATTGCGAGAATAGGTGCGGGCTGCTGCTTGTCGTCGATCAGGGCACGGTCGACTTCGTTGAGTTCGTCGGCAGGGACGATATCCGCGGCGCTCGC
>JBDTCP010000191.1:0-19084 GCA_039923555.1 Nitrobacter sp. | reverse complement strand
ATGACGCTCGCTTGTCCGGTCAGGTTCTCAGCGAGCGCGGGAAGCACCGTCATGGCGGCTAGCGCTATCACCCACCCGTGATACTGAAATTTCGAACGCAAGCGCCGCAAGTTCATACGGATGGAGGTGCGAAGACACGGAGTAATTATCATGTTGATTCCAAAGAACTTAAAAATCGCGATTGTATTCACCTTGGTAATGGGAACGCCTCAACTAGCGTCAGCTTTGCCGAAACAAGGAACGGGCAAGTGTCGCTGCACTTGCGTTGCTCCAAGCGGAATGGGAGGCGAACTTTGGAGCGATAATGTCTACAACGCGAATGGATTTTCGTGTGGTGCATTCCAAGGCAAGACGTGCAATATCGAAAATCCGAATACCGGTGGGGTCGCTACTGGTGAAATTATCGGCTGTGAATCAGCGACATCATCTAGACGGTCGATAATTGAATTCAATCCGATTACTGGTGGTCGGTTAGTACCTTCGAGGCACTAAACAAAAAAATGCACGAAAATTTCTGCGTGAGCGCCCCGCTATCTCGTCGCTTCGCCGCTCACCTATTAGCCGGTCGCCTTCCGAACTTATAGATGTCGACCGGCTCGCGAAGCGGCGGCAAGCCTTTCGGCCGATCCGTCTCAGCCGCCTCAAGCCGTCACGTAGACGATGAGCACGACAAAGCCGCTGATCGCGAGCGTGGCGTGAATGCCGATCAGCGTGCCCGAGAGCCGCCGCTTGCGAAGGCGTGCTGAAAAGAGCGCAAAGCCGACGACAGCCGCCAGCGCGACCAACACGGCTGCAATCATGCCGACACCCTGAGCGAGCCCACGAGGCGGCCCACGTAAGGCGAGACCGAGACAGCCGAGACCGCCGATGGCGATCAGTCCGTGCAATGCCGCCAGCCGCCAGGACGGCGCTGCAGCGCCTTCACGCATATACAGAACCGCAAGCACGGAGCCCAGCAGCACGGCAATTCCGAGGATGGTGAAAGCGGTGATCAGCATTGGCTTAACCCTTTTGTAGCCCGCTCTCGATTGCCTATATGATTCCTGAACGGCGCTTATCGCATGCCGCAAGAGCTATCAGAACCATCAAACTCGCAGATCAGGACATCTTCAGGAAGGTGACCGCCAGCTTACAAATTGCCGGGGCGTAACGCTAGTAATGTTAAGCGGCTTTCTGCGGAGCGCATGGCGCGGACTGAGGGACATATCGGCGCTGTGGCTTTCAGCCGTACAGGCGATCCGGGCAGCGGCGAATTTAGCGACGCTGTTTTGTTGAAGGCGTTTGGCGAGGTTCCGAGTTTGTGACGCACCCTCTTTGCGCCGCCCAGGAACAACCGGACGGATGACAAGTTGTCGCGCGCTGGGAGCGCATTAACGGAGAGATTTAACAATGCCAAAAGACGCCCATAATAAAGCTGCGGAGCATCACGAAAACGCGGCAAAGTCCCATCGTTCGGCGGCCGAGAGCCACGGCAAGGGTGACCACGCCAAGGGGACGGAACACTCAAAGACAGCCCAACAGCACTCGCAGACGGCAAATCAACACAGCGATCAGGCTCACACAAAAAGCCAACAGCACAAGTAAATGATTAGGGCCGCGCATCGTTAAATGCGCGGCCCTAACTTTTATTGATCAAACTGGACTCGTCTGTTGATTGGGCGCGCTTGAAAAACCGCTCGCTCAATCTGCTCTGGCAGCTCTTGCAGCCATTCGAACACCTGCCGAAGCGTGTAACGCTTTTCGATTTCAGATTCTCCCGGCCGCGCCGGACCTTCTATCAAAAAGAACTGGCGACCTCTTCGAACCATACGGTCAATGATCGGATATTCAGTTTTCGTGAGTGGACAGTAGTCGGCATAGTATCGAGTCGCGATTTTGATTTCCATGATTGCCCCCTTTTAGAAAAGTGCGGCCCCTCCCCCCCTTTCGGCCAGAGGTGACCCGGATTGAGAGGCCTCTGCAAAGATCGTCTTTGACTTCTAAACGGCCGTGATCGGCCTTCAGCGCGGCAACGCATCGATCTGTCAGGACTGCCATCGGACTCGGGCTCCAAGGGTCGAAGACGGGACATCGGGGGCACTTTCGCGCTGGATAGGCGCTTACAGTCCCGACCTTCCCTAGACACTTTCACCTCAGCCCGTCAATTAAATCGCCGCAGTTGCAATGGGTTAGTAGACCTCTTTGGACGGGTGCGGACAGCTCAAGAAACGCCTTCTGGGAGGTTTCGATTCCGAGGGCCGTTCCGAGCGCGCCATTAAATCAGGTACTTAGGGCGTTCGCTGTTTGGCTTTGAGCCGGGGAACCTGGGGAAATCGTTGGTCGTATCCCTCGGAAAAATATTTGGGATTCGGGGCGGTTGCCTCAACTCCATAAGCCCGAGCGAGCCCAGGCAGCGCGGCAAACGCCATCAGCGATGTGTCGCTCGCTAAGGGTGATTGCGCGCTACACTCAAGAGCAGGCACCGCGCGCAGGCGGCAAATACAAGATTTTGTGGGACCGCCGCAGCACCCCCCGGTAAGAGTCAGAATTGGTATCCCGCCACCTCGGCCTTCTAACTTTCACTGGAACATTTCTCCCGTTCGCTAATTTCTCAGGGCAAGATCAACCCTGCCTTGGGAGACATGACATGTCAGATCATAGCGACATCCAGTACTCAACGTCGGAAGGAATGGATTATCCGGCGCATGAACAGTAGTATCAGACTTTCGTGAAGATAGGAGTGATCGCCACAGCGGTCGTGGTCACGATTGTCGTGTTGATGGCGATTTTCCTCACCTGATTGTCCGGTCGTCCTTCCGGTCGTCCCTGATTTCAGTTCGCCAGCAGTGTGGCCGGGCGTTTAGTCGTGCGTGGCCCAGGGGCGTGCGCAAGCTGCGCCGACACGGACCCGGCTGCTGGAGTTCTCGTTTTCCGGCATGCCGGACGCCGCTACTCTGCGGCCAGCTCCATCGGCGCGACGCGCGGCAGAACGATGTGAATCCGCGTGCCCTCACCGGATCCGGAGTTGAGTTCGAGGCGTCCGCCAAGACGGCCCGTCACGATGTTGTAGACGATGTGCAGCCCGAGACCGGTACCTCCCTTGTCGCGCCGCGTCGTGAAAAACGGGTCAAATGCCTTGCGCCGGACATCGGGACTCATGCCGCAGCCGTTGTCGAAGAATAAAATCTCGACGTTGTCCCGGCCAGCTTCCCGCACTTTGATATCGACGGCGCCGCCTTTGCCGTCCGGAAAGGCGTGGGCCAGCGAGTTGAGGAAAAGGTTGGTCAGCACCTGGCCGTAAGGTCCGGGATAACTGTCCATCGTGAGATTGGGCTCGCAATCAACCGTCAGCGTCACATTGTCCTTGCGCAGGCCGGGACGCAGACTCAAGACGACCTGCTCGGTGAGATCGCCGAGATCGAAGGTCCGCTTGTCCGAATAATTGCGGTCGGTGGCGACCTGCTTGAACGATTGGATCAGTTCAGCGGCGCGATTGAGATTGGCGACAAGCTGCGACGCCGCGTCGCGATTGGTCGCGACGAAATCGTTGAGACTCGATCGCCGCAATTCTCCGCGCGCCACTTCCTCGGCGAACAGGGCGACTTTCCGCTCCAGCGACGAGGCCACGGTCAGGCTGATGCCGACGGGATTGTTGACCTCGTGAGCGACGCCCGCCACGAGGCGGCCGAGCGCCGCGAGTTTCTCCGCCTCGATCAGCGAGTTCTGGGTTTCGCGCAGGTTACGCAGCGCCGCCTCGGCTGCGTCCTTGGCATGCCGCATTTCCTGTTCGCTGCGTTTGCGGTCGCCGATATCGAGCGCCACGGTGACGATGTTCTCGATCCTGCCGTTGGCGTCGCGGATCGGCATCTTGTTGACTAGCCATTGCCGCATTGCACCCGACGAATCTTCGTACTCTTCTTCGTAGAAGCCAAGCTCCTTGCTGCCCTGAAGAACCCGTCTGTCATTTTCGTCGGTTTTTGCCGCACCGTAACGCGACATCAGATCGCTCGTCGTCCGCCCGATCGCATCCGCAGGCTCGATTCCGAAGATGCCCGCCATGTAGCGATTCATCAGGACGTAACGCAGATCGGCGTTCTTGACGTTGATCACGGCGGGCACGGTGTCGATGACGAGTTGCAGCAAACGTCGGCCTTCGGCAATCGCCTCTTCTGCGCGTCGTTGGTCAGTGATGTCGCGAACCACACCTTCATAGCGGATGATGCGGCCATCTTCGTCGCGTACCGCGGTCGCGCTGTCCGACAGCCAGATGGTGCCGCCATCGTGCCGGCGCACTTCATATTCGAACTCGCGGACCGTCCCGTCACGTTCCATCCGCAACTCATATTCGGCACGCGCTGATGGATTGACGTAGACCGTCTGCGCGATATCACCGATTCCGCGGATCAGACCGTCCGGGGCGTCATAGCCCATCATCCGCGCCAGCGCCGGGTTGGCATCGAGCAGTTGACCGGCCGGCGTCGTGACATAAATTCCGTCGACTGAGCCTTCGAACAGCTTGCGGTAGCTCTCTTCGGCGAGACGCCGTTCGGCCAGCGCGCGAACGGCAGCCTCTCGCGCCGCGTCGGCTTCGGCAAGCGTCCGGCGAAACACCTCGGCCGCGCGTGCGATATCACCGATCTCGTTATCGACATCCGTCCCAGGAATCGACGCCTCCTTTTCGCCAGCGGCCAGGATGCGGATTGCCCCGGCAATCGCTTTCAGGGGCCTGACGGTGCGGCGCACGACGAACACCGCCGCAAGCAGGCCGATCAGTATTCCCGCACCGCCGAAAAGGATGCTCTGCCATCTGGTTTCGGCCAGCGTCTGCGCAAAGTCATGAGACAGCACCCGCCCGCGCCGCGTGCTGAGTTCACGCAACAATTTTGTTACCCGGCCGATCTGCCGACCTTCGGTGCCGAGCACGTCCCTGTCGAGATCGGCGATCCGACGCTCACGCAGGGATATCGCAATCACGGCATCGGCGTAGGCCTCGACGGCGGTACGTACGGCAGGCTCGCTGATAGGAATGGCGCGCATCTTCTCCGCCGACTGCTCCGCAGCGGTGGGGTCATGCCCGAGCAGTGCAGCGGCGACATCGCTCTGGACTCGAAACAACGTCCTTGAGGCAGATTGATCGGCGGCCCGCTCGATTGCAGTCTCCAGTTTTTCGCGTAGCGGCGGTAAGGTCTCGATCAGTTTCGCGCGGCTTGCGATCAAGGTTGTCACCTGCTCTATGCCGCCGCTGTAGGCTTCCAGCCGGGTCGTGACTCCGTCGATCATATCCTGCTGATCCGGCGCAAGCTCGATCCGCGTCTTCTTCAGCAGCACGGTCAGCGACGATGCGGCTCCCCACACCCGGCCTGACTGCGCGGCAGGATCGGTCACATAGTCTCGCGCCGCCAATCGCAATTCGTTCATGCGGCGGTCAATTTCCTCAGCGAGGTCGCCGACACTATCCAGCCGCTGCAATTCGGCGAAGGTATTGTCGAGATGGCGCATCGCAATGACGCTAGCCACGCTGGTAATCACGATGATCGCCAGCACCAGCAGAAATGCGCCGAAGGTAATTTGGCCGATCGACAGCGAGAATGATCGCATCCGCTGGAAAAATGCACCGAACCCAGATGGCATGACGTTTAAGACCCAGCTCCCCGACGGTGCAATATAGGCCGGATTGCAGCCGCGGGAAACATATGGCCCGCGTTTACGGCAGGGCTTCGTTCGGCCGGGCGGCCCGACTCCCAGCCCGGACAGCCGTTATCAGCTCGCCGCCGCGCCGGATTGCTGTTGGAAGTTTGCGCGCCTGTCCACGCGGGCCACCCGCGCTAGCAGATAGTCGACTTCGGCTTTGGCGGCCGCCGTGATCGTCGCGCCAGGCTTGCGTTGGGCACTAGAGGCGATGACGCCACGCTTGTGCAACACGTATTTCCGCACGGCCAGACCTGCGCCGGGCTGCTGCTCATAGCGGATCAGCGGCAGATGCGCGTCGAACAGATCGTGAGCCGCATCGCGCTTGCCGGCCTTGGACAGATTAACCACGTCGATCAACAATTCAGGAAAGGCATAGCCCGTCATCGCGCCGTCGGCTCCGCGCTCCATCTCGAAATCAAGGAAGGTGCCGCCATTGCCGCAGAGAATGGACATCGGCCGCAGCGAGCCGTCTTTCTGAAAATTGCGCAGCGCGGAAATCTTTTCGAGCCCCGGCCAATCCTCGTGCTTGAGCATGACGCAGGACTTGCTGTCCATGACGATCTTGCGGATCACGGCCGGCGTGAACACCACTGACAGCGTCAACGGATAGTCCTGCAATACCCAGGGAATATCATCGCCGATCGCCTCTTCCGCCTGCCGAAAGTAATTCACGATCTGGTCGTCGGTCCGCAGCGATGGAGGCGGTGCGATCATGACGCCGGCGGCGCCGGCGTCCATCGAGGCCCGCGCCAGCGCGCGCATGGACGCAAAGCCCGGCGCGGACACACCAACGATGATCTGCATATCCTTCGCGCGCTTGACGAAGCGCGTCGCCACCTGAAGGGCCTCGGCCGTATCCAACTTCGGCGCTTCCCCGAGAATGCCGAGCACTGTGACACCGTTACAGCCGACCTCGGCATAGAAATCTGTCAGCCGATCGATGGATTTCTCGTCGATCCGCCCGTCATCGTGGAAGGGTGTCGGCGCGATCGCATAGGTGCCGGCGGCTTGGGATGTGAGATGCATCAGGTACCCCCTATTCAAATTCACCATTGTTCTGGGTTAGTCGGAAGAACCAGACCCAAATCTCCAGATTCCTGTTTCGCTCGCTTTGGCTCGCCCCCTCGGCGACAAACGCGAAGCGTTGCGCGGGACATGATCAGATTGATGCGTCGGGCAGCATCGCCCCGCGTCTATTCCGCCGCAATCTGCCTTGGCGTGGGTGGCGGATCCGCCAGATCGCGCACCAGTCCCAAATGGCGGACCTTGGCGTCGGCCACCGCCCTCTCCTTGATCGGACCGTAGCCGCGAACACGACCCGGTAGCGACAACAGCTCAATCGCGTTTTCGATATTGGCCGGCGAAAGCTTATCAAGCACGAAGGTCACATCCTTTTCGTAACCCGCAATCAGGTCGCGCTCCAACCTGCGCTCGGCGCTGTAGCCGAACACGTCGAGGGTGGTGCCGCGCAAACCCTTCATCCTCGCCAGCAGGCGAAACAGCGTCAGGGTCGACGCGCCAAAAGCCTTTTTCTTGGGCCGCCCCAGTGCATCCTTTGCCGACGACAAAAACGGCGGGGCGAGGTGAAAGCTGATCTCGTAATCGCCCTCGAACTGATCGCCAAGCTGCTTCTCGAAGCGGCCGTCGGTGTAAAGCCGCGCCACCTCGTACTCGTCCTTGTAGGCCAGCAGTTTGGCATAGTTGATCGCAACCGCGCGCGGCAACTCATCGCCGTAACCGCCACTGGCTGCCGCGTTCTTTACCCGTTCGACCATCGTCCGGTATTTTTTGGCAAGAGCCGCGTTCTGGTAGCCGGTCAGGTGCGCCGAGCGATGCGCGATGATCTCGTCGAGCGACATTTCATCGAGTGTCTTCGGCGCGACGGTCTCGTCCGTTCCCATCATCGTGACGACGCGCGTTGGATCGACCAACGCAAGACGCCCAAGCCGGAACGCCTCGGTGTTCATCCTGACCGCGACGCCGTTGACCGCGATCGCCTGCTCGATCGCCGCAGCCGTCAGCGGCAGCAAGCCCTTCTGATAGGCGAATCCCATCATCATCATATTGGTTGCGATGGAGTCACCGAGCAGCGCCTCCGCCGGCTTAGTGAAGTCGAAGAAAGTCGAATCTTTGCGCAGCGCTGTTTCAAGGACGCGACTGACCTTGCTGTGCTGAAAATTGAAATCACGGTTGAGAATGAAGTCGGCGATAGGAATGAGATGGGTGTTGATGACACCGTGGGTGCGGCTCGACTCGCACAGGGTCATGGTTTCCTTGGCTGCGGCCACCACCTCATCCGCGGCCAGCACGAGGTCGGCGGTGCCGGTCACGATTCGCGAACAGGTGACGTCAGCGGTATTCTTCGACAGCCGGACATGGCTCAGCACCGCGCCGCCCTTCTGCGCCAGGCCGGACATGTCGAGGATCATACTGGCCTTGCCCTCGATATGCGCAGCCATGCCGAGCAGCGCGCCGATGGTCAGGACGCCGGTGCCGCCGACACCGCCGACCGCGATGTTATAAGGCCGCTCCAGCGATGGCCGCGAGGCCGGTTCGGGCAGTTCGCCGATCGCACCGAGGTCCGCCGGCGCGCGTTTGCGCAAACGCCCGCCGTCGACCGTGACGAACGATGGGCAGAATCCATTGAGGCAGGAATAATCCTTGTTGCAGGACGACTGGTTGATGGTGCGCTTGCGCCCCATCTCGGTCTCCAGCGGCTCCACCGAAATGCAGTTCGACTGCACCGAGCAGTCACCGCAGCCTTCGCAAACAGCGGGATTGATCAGAACGCGGCGCTTCGGGTCTTCCATGGTGCCGCGCTTGCGGCGGCGGCGCTTCTCGGCGGCACAAGTCTGCACAAAAACGATCGCGGACGCGCCCTTTATCTCGCGCAGGGTCTTCATCACGGTATCGAGGTCGTCGCGATGCGCGGTCTTTGTTCCCGGGGCGACATCAGCAGCCGGATAGGCGTCAGGATTTTCCGACACCAGATAAATGTCGCGGACCCCCTCGGCGTGAAGCTGGAAGGTGATCTGCTGCGGCGACAGTTCGCCGTCGACATGTTGGCCGCCGGTCATGGCAGTCGCGTCGTTATAGAGAATTTTGTATGTGATGTTGGCGCCGGATGAAACCGCCTGACGGATCGCGAGGCTTCCCGAATGGAAGTAAGTGCCGTCGCCGAGGTTGGCGAACACGTGCCTCTCGTCAGTGAACGGCGCGACCCCGACCCATGGCACGCCCTCGCCGCCCATGTGGGTGAAGGTTTCCGTGTTGCGGTCCATCCACAGCGTCATGAAATGACAACCGATGCCGGCGAAGGCGCGGCTGCCTTCCGGCACCTTGGTCGAGGTGTTATGCGGACATCCCGAGCAGAAATACGGCGTGCGGGTGATCGGCGCCACCGCCTGCACCTGGGTGGCCTGACGGCCGTTGAACCAGTCGGCCTTGGCGCGCAGCATCTCGGCCACTTCAGGGTTGAGATTGAGCCGCAACAGCCGCTCGGTCAGCGACGTCGCCAGCGAGGCGACGCTCAGTTCCAGCGCGAACGGCAGGAACGGCTTGTCGTGATCGTCCATCTTGCCGATAATGCGCGGCCGTACGTCGTCGCGCCAGTTGAACAGCTCCTGCTTGACCTGATTCTCGACGATCTCGCGGCGTTCCTCGATGATGAAGATCTCTTCGAGCCCGACGGCGAATTCGCGCACACCCTGCGGCTCCAGCGGCCACGGCATGCCGATCTTGTAGAGCCGCAAACCGATTTTGGCGGCGACCTGCTCGGTGATGCCGAGTTCGCGCAACGCCTGACGAATGTCTTCGTAGCTCTTGCCCGACGCCATGATGCCGAACCGCGCGTTCGGCGAATCCATGGTGATGCGGTTGATCTTGTTGGCGCGCGCAAACGCGACCGCGGCAAAACCCTTGTAATCCTGCAGACGCCGGTCCTGGTCGTAGCGGTCGTCTGGCCAGCGCAGATTCAACCCGCCCGGCGGCATCTCGAAATCGGCCGGAATAACGAACTGCTTCATCTCATCGGTCAGATCGATCTCGGCCGTAGTCTCCACGGTCTCGGTGATAACCTTCATGCCGACCCAGCAACCGGAATAGCGCGACAGCGCGATGCCGAGCAGGCCCATCTCGATCATTTCGTGAATGCTGGACGGATAGAGATAAGGCATCAGCGCCGAGATGAAGGCGTGGTCGGACTGGTGGGGTACGGTCGACGATTTAGCGCCGTGATCGTCGCCGGCCAAACATAACACGCCGCCGTTCCTGGCCGAGCCTGCCGCATTGCCGTGACGGAACACGTCGCCACAACGATCGACGCCCGGCCCTTTGCCGTACCAGATGCCGACCGCACCGTCGTACTTTGCGCCGGGCGACAAATTGAGTTGCTGCGATCCCCAGATCGCTGTCGCCGCGAGGTCTTCGTTCACGCCCGGCTGGAATTTGATGTTGTATTGCTCGAGATGTTTGCGTGCAGCGAAGAGCTGCTGGTCGTAGCCGCCGAGCGGCGAGCCGCGGTAGCCGGAAACGAACCCTGCGGTGTTGAGGCCGGCAACGCGGTCGCGACGGATCTGTGCCATCGGCAATCGAACGAGCGCCTGAATGCCGGTTATGAAGACGTGGCCGGAGCTTTGGGTGTATTTCTGATCGAGACTGATCGGACCCTGGTTGATTCCCATTGCGCCCTCTTGACTCTGGCCGCACCCGCTCCCTTCAGCTAAGTACGCGAAGCCTTGAGAACCAGTCTATGTCGCTTTCCGAGTCGAACGCATCACAAATTCCGGCAACTGGATGAGTATTCAAAGCACGCAATTTCATTCCGGAAAAACCGAGGACGACTTCGCCTTATGTCGTTACAGCCCTCTGTAGCGCAAGGACGTGACCTTTGGTTTCCGGCGGACGAGTCGTCGCGAACCATCATGCGGCTACACCTCTCTGACTCCAGTCGCCAGTTGCCACGCGGGGGCGACAAGGGCGCTTCGCGCAGCGGACCAATTCGGAGGGCAAAGATAAGTCGGCGCACTCCTTGGAGAATGTCGCACCGGCGGTCAAACCGGATGAAGTTGCGAAGGCGCAGTTCAAACGAAGCGGCGACAAAGGCGCTCGCATGAGCCCACGATGAAACTTTCGTCCCCCGCCGTCGTTAACCCACCTCAATCAAATGGGAGGGCGTCATGTTCCGGGAGCTTGGAAACGGCCGGACCAATCATTCGAACGGGATCGGTGGCACGCCAATGACGCGAGCCTACGGTGGATTCGGCGAACGCAACGCTCACAAGTCGACCAAGGCCATTATTGGGATCGCAATTCTGATCGTGCTCAGCATCGTATTGTACGAATTGCGCTCGAACCGGGACACGCAGCTATCGTTGGCTTCGCCTGCGATCACACCGCACGATTTGATTTCACAAATCACCTTGTTCTGACGGAACCCAGAGTTTCATTCTGGGCGTCCCATTCGAACCCCATTCGTTCGGGCGCGACTTGAAACAACGCTGTCGGCCGGAACCAGTAATGCCTCAAACGTATTGTCTCAACAGGAAAACGGAGAACTACTATGGCTAACGAACGTAATCCGAAGGATCCTTATGCGCGCGATCCCGCCGACACCGATGTGCAGCAACCCACACCGACACCCGCTGCAGGTTCCGCGGGCGGCGGTCGCATGGCGCTGTTCGCGGTCGCCATCGTCGTGGTACTTGGCGCGCTGTTCTACGGTCTCAAAGGCACACCCGGCCCGACGGAAACCAGTTTGACAACGCCGCAATCAACCAACGAAAGCACGGCGCAGAACAATGCGACCAAGCCGCCAGTGGCGCCTGGCGTGCGGGACGTGACGCCGTCCAACACGCAACGGGGCGTGACGACGGGCGCAGCACCGGCACCGGCGAAGTAGTCGGTTTGATAGACGGACATGAATAGACAAAGAAAACGGCGGGTCTCTGGGTGAGGCCGCCGTTTGCGAATTTAGAAAACGCTCATTCAGGCAAATAGTCCGTTGAGTTCGCCGCCGGGATGGCCCGCGCCCAGACCATCGAACGTACCCTTGGTCGCGATCTCGTTGGCTGCGCGCAAGAATCCGCCCCACGCCGCGCGCGCCAGCGCACCACCGACGCTGATGCGGCGAACGCCGAGATCGGCCGCCTCCGTAACGCTGAGACCGGGCCAGCCGATCAGCAAGTTGAAGGGTTTGGGGTGAACAGCCTTCACCGCCGCGGCGATGTCATCTTTTGATTTCAAGCCCGGCGCATAGAGGCAGTCAGCGCCCGCCTCCGCATAGGCCTGCAACCGGTCGATCGTCAGCTTGAGATCGGGCATTCCCCACAGGAATGCTTCGCAACGGCCGACTAGAAGCACGCCGCTTCGATCGGCATCGATGGCCTTGCGCGCCGCGCGGATGCGCTCGATAGCCAGCGTCCTGTCGTAGAGCGGTTTAGCCTTGTCGCCGGTAGCATCCTCGATGGATATTCCGGCGACGCCTGTCTTCACCGCGCGCGCGACGTTGGCCGCCACGTCTTCCGGACCATCGGCAAATCCGTTTTCGAAGTCGGCATTCACAGGAACATCGACGGCAGCGCACAGCGCGGTCAGATGATCGCAGACATCGTCCAGCGTGATGTGATTGTCCGGTTTGCCGAGCGACCATGCGAGCCCCGCACTGGTTGACGCCAGCGCCTTGAAGCCCATGCCCTGCAATGCCCTGGCGCTGCCGATATCCCACGGATTGGGAATCACAAAGCAGCCATTGTCATGCAGTTTGCGGAATGCGGCACGTTTCTCTTCGGTCGATGGCATCCTAGGTCTCCTTCTCGTCTCGTTCATGAGCGGGCGAGCAACTTCATACTATACTCGCTTGCTCGACGTGAATGCTTCGTTTACGATCGAACTATGAAAGCAGGCCCTGATATCGCCAAGATCGCCGCGCTGGTTGGCGATCCCGCGCGCGCCAACATCCTCACCGCGCTGATGAGCGGCCGCGCGCTGACCGCGAGCGAACTCGCACAGGAGGCCGGCATCACGCCACAGACCGCAAGTGCTCATCTCGGCAAACTCGAGACCGGCGGCCTGATCGAACCCGAGAAACAGGGCCGTCACCGCTACTATCGGCTTACCGGCCCTGACGTCGCCACCGTGATGGAGGGGTTGGAAGGCCTCGCGGCACGGTCGGGCCATTTGCGGGTACGGGCGGGGCCGAAGGAGCCCGCACTGCGGCGCGCGCGCATCTGCTACGACCATCTTGCGGGCGATCTCGGCGTACAGATGCTGGATGCCATGACCAGGAAGAAACTCGTTCGTCACCAAAAGAGCGAGATCGCCCTCACCGCGGAAGGCGAGCGTTTTGTGGCAAGCAAGCTTCAGATCGACGTCGCCGGCATTGCGCATGCGCGGCGACCGCTCTGCAAGGCCTGCCTCGACTGGAGCGAACGACGCCATCACCTCGCCGGCACCTTGGGCGCGGCCATCATGATTCGCTTCACCGAGTTGAAGTGGGCCGCCCGCGACCCCGCTACAGGCAGCCGCGTCGTCAACTTCACCCGCAACGGCGAAAAACAATTTACCGCATTGTTTGGCTCTCTCGCCGAATCAAGCCGCTGAAAACCTCCTCGTTCGGGAACGAAAGCAAATGAAGGAGCGTTGAATGCATCGCTGTCCGTCCAGTTTGACGGCATCATGACATTGCGTTGCACAAATCGGGGTCAGATTTTCGACAGACTTATTGCCGAATATCTCCTTGCGAGTCAGTGGTGGAGTGGATTTGACATTTGCTACCGGTTTGGCCGGGCGTCAGTCGAGCGAATGTCAAATCGCTAGCGGGCCTTTGATTCTACATTCGCAAGAAGGCTCGCTGAAACGGAATGCGAATGTTAGAATAGGACTATTAGAAGCCTGCCGCGCTATCGCGGCCGAACGAGAGGACGATCCATGAAAGCACTTTTTGCAGCAGCACTTCTCGCTGGATCCGTTGCGACCTTCGGTATTGCGGATGCCATGCCGTTGGCGCCGCCGGCGTCGGGCGTGAATGCTGACGTCATACAGGTCGCCGGTGGCTGCGGTCGTGGCTTCCATCGCGGTCCCCGCGGCGGCTGCCGCGTCAACCGTGGCGGCCCGGTGGTCGTGGTTCGCCCGGCTCGCCGCTGCCACGTCTGGGGTCCGGGCCGCAGGGTTTGCCGTACCTGGTGGTGAGACACACCAGTCCTACCGTTCGGCGGGTTCGTGTTTGATTCGATAATAAAGGGCGGGACAAATCCCGCCCTTTTCGTTCAGTTGCTAGGCGCACAAGAAGAACCCCGCGGCTCGCGCCGCGGGTTTCTTTGTTTCATCGCTGCGTGACGTCTCAGTGCGCCAGGACCGCCAGCAGCAGCAGTGCCACGATGTTGGTGATCTTGATCATTGGGTTTACCGCCGGGCCCGCCGTGTCCTTGTAGGGATCGCCGACGGTATCGCCCGTCACGGCCGCTTTGTGCGCGTCCGAACCCTTGCCACCATGATGGCCGTCCTCGATGTACTTCTTGGCGTTGTCCCATGCGCCGCCGCCTGAGGTCATCGAGATCGCCACGAACAGACCGGTGACGATGACGCCGAGCAGCATCGCGCCGACCGCCGAGAACGCCGCCGATTTTCCGGCCGCGCCGCCGCCCGCGATTGTGTAGATCAGGAAGTAGACGACGATCGGCGACAGCACCGGCAGCAGCGACGGAATGATCATTTCCTTGATCGCCGCCTTGGTCAGCAGGTCGACCGCACGGCCGTAGTCCGGTTTGTCGGTACCCTTCATGATGCCCGGCTTCTCGCGGAACTGACGACGCACTTCCTCGACGATCGCGCCGGCCGCACGGCCCACAGCGGTCATGCCCATCGCGCCGAACAGATACGGCAGCAGGCCGCCGAACAAGAGGCCAACCACGACGTAGGGATTGTTTAGCGAGAAGTCAGGCAGCACGCCCTGGAAGTAGGGATACTTCGCCGCATTGGCGATGAAGAACTTGAGGTCTTCGTTGTACGCCGCGAACAGCACCAGCGCGCCGAGACCGGCGGAGCCGATGGCGTAGCCCTTGGTAACCGCCTTGGTGGTGTTGCCGACGGCGTCGAGCGCATCGGTAGCCTTGCGCACTTCCTTCGGCAGACCGGCCATTTCCGCGATGCCACCGGCATTGTCGGTCACCGGACCGAAGGCGTCGAGCGCCACGACCATGCCGGCCAGCGCCAGCATCGTGGTGGTTGCAATCGCGATGCCGAACAGGCCGGCAAGGCTGTGTGTGACCAGAATGCCGGCGATGATGACGATCGCAGGCATCGCAGTCGATTCCATCGAGATCGCGAGACCCTGGATGACGTTGGTGCCGTGACCAGTGACCGACGCCTGGGCAATCGACTTCACCGGGCGATAGTCGGTACCGGTGTAGTATTCGGTGATCCAGATAATCAGTCCAGTGACGAGGAGACCGACGATGCCGCATTCGAACAGCGCCATGCCGGTGAACTTCACACCCTCCAGCGGGCCAAAGCCGACCAGTATGTAAATGACGAAGCCAACGCCGATCAGCGACAGCACGCCGGTGGCGATCAGGCCCTTGTACAGCGCGCCCATGATGGACTGGCTGGCGCCGAGTTTGACGAAGAACGTGCCGATGATCGAGGTGATGATGCAGATGCCGCCGATGGCGAGCGGCAGTGTCATCATGTTCACCAGCAACGGCGAGGTCGCGAAGAAGATCGCGGCGAGTACCATGGTCGCAACCGCGGTCACCGCATAGGTCTCGAACAGATCGGCGGCCATGCCGGCACAGTCGCCGACGTTGTCGCCGACGTTGTCGGCAATCGTCGCCGGGTTGCGCGGATCATCTTCCGGAATGCCTGCTTCCACCTTGCCGACAAGGTCGCCGCCGACGTCGGCACCCTTGGTGAAGATGCCGCCGCCGAGACGGGCGAAGATCGAGATCAGCGACGCGCCGAAGCCGAGCGCAACCATTGCGTCGACAACTGTACGACTGTTCGGGGCGTAGCCAGCGCCGTGCGTAAGGTAGGCGAAATAGAGCGTCACGCCGAGCAGCGCCAGACCGGCGACCAGCATCCCCGTGATCGCGCCGGCTTTGAAGGCGAGTTCAAGTCCGCCCGCCAGCGACTTGGTCGCCGCCTGCGCGGTGCGCACGTTGGCGCGTACCGAGACATTCATGCCGATGAAGCCGGCTGCACCCGACAGGATCGCACCGATGGCGAAACCGACTGATACCAGTATCCCGAGGAAGTAAGCGAGCAGTGCGAAGATCACGATGCCGACGATTCCGATCGTCATGTACTGCCGGCGTAGGTAGGCCTGCGCGCCCTCGCGCACCGCTGCGGCGATTTCCTGCATCCGCGGATTTCCCGCATCGGCCCCCAATACGGACGATGTCGCCCAGATGGCATAAACGATCGAAAGTGCTCCGCAGAGCACGATCATCCATAAAGCTGTCATTGAATTTGCCTCAGATTCCAGAATTTGCCCCGACGACGCCACGGGCCGCGAGCGCGGACGGACGTACAAAACGAAGTCTGCCTTTTCGCACGGCGACCTCAAATCGGCGGGACCATGCCAAAATCGAACCTCGGGCGCAACGCCGCCTTACGGCTAAACGACCGAATTTCCGTAAGGAATTGCAGAAAATACCTGCCAACCTGGAAATCACACTAGGTCAGCCATCGCGTGATTCGCGCGACCGCGTCGCGCATCTCGACCGCCGAGCGGGCATAGGAAAATCGCACGAACGAGCGGCCGTGAACCGGATCGAAATCGACACCCGGCGTCGCGGCGACATGCGCCTGTTCCAGCATCTTCCGCGCGAACTCGTAACTATCCGAGGTGAATTTTGAAACATCGGCATAGAGGTAGAACGCGCCATCGGCCGGCAGGAATTCGCTCAATCCGGCCTGTGGCAATCCCGCAATCAAAATCTGGCGGTTAGCCTCATAACCGCACTTCACCATCTCCATCTCGTCGCGGCCTGAAAAAGCCGCTTCGGCCGCGATCTGCGACAGCGTCGGCACCGAAATCGACAGGTTCTGCTGCAACCGTTCGATCGGCCGCACCAAATGCTCCGGCACCACCATCCAGCCGACGCGCCAACCGGTCATGCAAAAGTATTTGGAGAACGAATTGATCACTAGCGCGTGCGGTGACAGTTCGGCGGCGGTTACCGCAGGAAACGCATAGTCAAGACCGTGATAGATCTCGTCGGAGATGAAGCGGATGCCTTCGCTCTCGGCGGCGGCGATCAATTGCGTCAGCGCCTCGCTCGACATCATCGTGCCAGTGGGATTGGCCGGGCTTCCGACCAGCACACCCTTCAGCGGCGTCTTGCGATGCGCTGACAGCAATGCCTCGCCGGTCAGGGCATGACGGTTTTCGCTCGATGTTTCGATCAGCACCGGCTCGCAGCCGAGCGCGGTCAGGATATGCCGGTATGGCGGATAGCCCGGGACCGTCACCGCGACCCGGTCGCCGGGCTCGAACATTGCCAGGAACGCCAGGATGAATGCTCCCGACGATCCCGTAGTAACAACGACGCGTTCGGGATCGACCGTGCAGCCATAGGCATCTCGGTAATGTTGCGCGATCCGGGCACGCAGCGACGGAATGCCGAGCGCCGAGGTGTAATCGATCTGACCGCGCTCGAGCGCAGCGTGGGCCGCATCAAGCGCGGTTCGAGGCGCCGGCGCCGAGGGCTGCCCGACCTCCATGTGAATCACGTGGCCGCCAGCGGCCTCGATCCGCGCCGCCGCCGCCATCACGTCCATTACCATGAACGGCGGAACCTGGCTGCGGCCAGATGCCGTCAGCAGGCCTCTGGCCCGGTCTCTCAGTGTCGCATCGAGCATGGAAATCTGTTAATTCGCGTTCGCCTGCGGCAATGGCGGAAGCCGCGTTCCCGCCGTATTCCACGGGTTGTTAGGGCATATAACGTATTCGAACCAGGGCCAATGACTAAAGAGATGATCCAGCGGCCTCATGCCACCGCACACCGTCCCCTGTCGAAGCTGACTGCGCTGGTCACCGCCTGTGCGCTGATGAGCACCTCGCTGCCGGTTCATGCGCAACAGGACAAGGGACCGCCGGTGCTGCGCGATACCGAGACCGAGCAACTGCTGCGCGACTACACGCGCCCGATCCTGCGCGCCGCAGGGCTGGAAAAGCAGAACATCCAGATGGTCATCATCAACAACAAGTCGTTCAACGCCTTCGTCGCCGATGGCCGCCGGATCTTCGTGAACTACGGCGCAATCATGCAATCGACGACGCCGAACCAGTTGATCGGCGTGCTCGCGCACGAAACCGGGCATCTCGCCGGCGGTCATCTGTCCAAATTTCGCGAACAACTCGCCCGGACCCAGACTCAACTCATCATCGCGATGCTGCTCGGCGTTGGTGCCCTTGCCGCGGGAGCTTCCGGCGGCGGCGGAAGCAACGGCGCCGCCAGCAATATCGGCGCGGCCGCGATCAGCGCGCCGCAGGAAATTGCACGCCGCAGCCTGCTGTCCTACCAGCGCCAGCAGGAGGAGAACGCGGACCGCGCCGGCGTGAAATTCCTCAACGCCACCGAACAATCGGCCAAGGGGATGTACGAGACCTTCAAGCGCTTCACCGACGAAAGCCTGTTCGCTGCGCGCGGCGCCGATCCCTACGTGCAGTCGCATCCGATGCCGATCGATCGCGTCGCCGCGCTCGCCGAACTCGCCAGGACCAGCCCCTATTGGGACAAGAAGGATGATCCGGCGCTGCAGATGCGCCACGATATGGTGCGCGCCAAGATATCGGCGTTCATGGAACGCCAGGACACCATATACCGGCGCTATCCGATGTCCGACACCAGCCTGCCCGGCCTTTACGCGCACGCCATCAGCACATACCTGCATGGCGATCTTGGCTCGGCGCTCGCGCAAATCGACGCTCTGATCAAGCTCCAGCCCCAAAATCCCTATTTTTACGAAGTGCGGGGACAGGCGCTGCTTGAGGGGGCCCATCCCGAGGAAGCGATCGCCCCGCTGCGGCGGGCGGTACAACTGTCCCATAGGGCTCCGCTCATCGAGATGTTACTTGGGCAGGCGCTCGTTGCATCGAATAATAAGGCCACCACTGACGAAGCCATTACGATTCTGCGCGCGGCGCTGGCACGGGAGCCCGACGCCCCGCTTGGTTATATGCAGCTTGCGATGGCCTACGGCCGCAAAGGCGATTACGCGCAGGCTGATCTGGCATCGGCGCAGGCCGCGTATCTGCGAGGAGATAACAAGACAGCGCGTGAACTCGCATCGCGCGCAAAAACCCGTTTCGCCATCGGCACCCCCGGGTGGGTCAAAGCCGACGATATCGTATCTGCAAAGGTGCCCGACAAGAAAGACTAGTGGAGTGGATTTGACATTTACCCACCTGCTG
>JBDTCP010000190.1:0-5705 GCA_039923555.1 Nitrobacter sp. | reverse complement strand
GCAATGGAGCGCGCAAGCAACGGCGCAATCCATGCCGCCGCCAGCACGCTGACTTCGAAATCGCGGAAGCCGCGGGCGAACCCCAAGCTTGTCATGAATGCGATCGCCGGCGCGGCGATCGTCAGGTCGTAGTCGAGCGTGTGCGGCGAAGCCAAAAGGGTGGCAATCATCAGCGCTGCGGCCTTGAGCTTGTGGTCGCACGTACTGCGCCAGATCCATGCGACACCGCAAATCGCTGCAGCCGATGTCACGCCTTGGACGAGATAAGCGAGCGGCACCCCACCGCCCCACATCCGCACTGCGGCGAACACGCTTTGCAGCTTCTCGAAGCCGACGCTGCCTTGCTCCAGCACCAGCCTGCGAGACGCGTCCATCGATGTGAGAAAGGCGGACCAGACATCGGTGCCGAACGCCAGCGACGCGGCCATCGCGAGCGCGATCACGGTGAGCGTGGCGGCCGTAACGGTTCGCCACTGACCGGATAGAATCAGCGCGATCGGAATCACCAGGGCGAATTGCGGCTTGTACGCGAGGCAGCCAAACAGCACACCGGAGAGCAGCGGTCGTGTCGGCAATGTGAGTAACGCCGCGCCGAACAATCCGGCCGTGAGCAGGCCATTCTGACCGTGGCCGAGGTTGATGAAGACCGCGGGGTACGCGAGGGCCGGTAACATCCATACACCGGCCAGATCAGGATGTGATAGCCGCACGGGCCGCAGGATCGCACCGATCACGCCGAGATAGAAGGCCAGCGTTGCTGCCTGCCAAACTGCGAGCGCGACGGGGTAGCGCATCAACGCCAGCGGCGTGGCGATCAAAAGAAAGAACGGCGGATAGAACCACGCATAATAGGGCGTGCCTGCACCAAAAATCTGCTGCTCGCGGGCGTAATGCGTAGCCATGTCGTAGACGCCGGCCGCGCGGCCTTCGAGGGCCAGCGATCCGGCGGCGTAAAAGCTGGAAAAGTCGGTCCCGATGGGTTTGCCGTTGAGGTCGATCAGAGCGTGGGACAGCGCGATCCAGACCACTGCCGCGACCAAGTAGAATCCCAGCAGTATCAGGCTGTAGCCGCGGACGCGGCCAGCCGTCAGCCATACTCCGGTACGGAGAATTTCCGTCAAACGACGTTGCCAGAAATGAGCCATTTTTCTGCGGATTTTTATGAATCTTGCGCAGGCACCCTAGCGTCAGCGCTTTAACGTTTCCTGAAACTTGAGGCACTCAAACGAACCCCTATGCATCCTTCTTGCGGTGCAGCAGAACGCGCCCTACAATGCTGCGATCCCATCATGAAGAATCATGGCGTCGCTGGATCACGACGCCTGCAAGGAGCTAACGATGCCGTTTCTTTCCGCTGCGCTCGACCGTGTGAAGCCGTCCGCGACCATCGCGGTCTCGGATAAAGCACGTCAGCTCAAAGCGGAGGGACGGAACGTCATCGGTCTCGGTGCAGGCGAGCCGGATTTCGACACGCCCGCCAACATCAAGCTTGCAGCAATCCATGCCATCGAAGCCGGCAAGACCAAGTATACGGCGGTCGACGGTATTCCGGAGCTGAAGCAGGCGATCATCGCCAAGTTCCAGCGCGAGAACGGCCTGACCTACACGCCGAACCAGGTCATCGTCGGCACCGGCGGCAAGCAGGTGCTCTACAACGCGCTGATGGCGACCATCAATCCCGGCGACGAGGTGATCATCCCGGCGCCGTACTGGGTCAGCTATCCCGAGATGGTCGCGCTGGCCGGTGGCGAACCGGTGCCGGTGATCTGCGCCGCGGAGTTCGGCTTCAAGCTGCAGCCGGACGCGCTGGAGCGCGCCATCACGCCGAAGACCAAGTGGATCATCCTCAACTCGCCGTCGAACCCGACCGGCGCGGCCTATTCGCACGCCGAGCTGAAAGCGCTGACCGATGTGCTGGTCAAGCATCCCCACGTCTGGGTCATGACTGACGACATGTATGAGCATCTGATCTATGACGACTTCAAGTTCGCGACGCCTGCCGAGGTTGAGCCGAAACTTTTCGATCGCACCCTGACGGTGAACGGCGTGTCGAAAGCTTACTGCATGACCGGCTGGCGCATCGGCTATGCCGGCGGTCCTGCGCAACTCATCAAGGCGATGACGACGATCCAGTCGCAATCGACGTCGAATCCGTCGTCGATCGCGCAATGGGCGGCGGTCGAGGCGCTGAACGGGCCGCAGGAATTCATTCCCGAGAACAACAAGGCGTTCAAGGAGCGTCGCGACCTTGTGGTGGCGATGCTGAATCAGGCCAAGGGCATCGATTGCCCGCGACCGGAAGGTGCGTTCTACGTCTATCCGTCCTGTGCCGGGACCATCGGCAAAACCACGCCGTCGGGCAAGAAGCTCGAGACCGACGAGGATTTCGTCACCGAGCTGCTGGAGGCCGAAGGCGTCGCGGTGGTGCAGGGATCGGCATTCGGCCTCGGACCGGCATTCCGCATCTCCTACGCCACGAAGACGTCGGACCTGGAGGACGCCTGCAAGCGCATCCAGCGCTTCTGCGGCGATCTGCGCTGACCGGCCTGAACAGCGGTCATCGTACGGTGTGTCGTCCCTGCGAATGCAGGTCCCATAGGCTGTACTATCGCCATGGGGCGGACATGGCCCGTCGTTAGCGGTCGTGAATATCGCCGAACTCAGGAGTTTATGGGTCCTCGCGTTCGCGAGGACGACGGCAGCTTGCACGCGCGGTACGATCGCATTTTGTTTCGTGTTGTCCGCGGTGTCGTTCCGGCGTAAGCTGTTATTAAGCTTTCGCAACGTTCCCGGCTTTTTGATGCCTTGATGTGGCCGCTGCCTTGTTTTGGACACGGCGCTTCCATCATGTCCAGCCGCCAGTTTTAAATCCCAAGCGGAGATCAACTCATGCACTTCCCAAGACTTTTCGCCGTGGCCGCCGTGACGCTCGTCGCGTCATTCGCGGGTGCCCATGCCCAGCAGCAGCAGGTTCAGGCCGGCATCCTCGAGTGTGAAGGCGGTAAGAATGTCAGCTACGTGGTCGGCTCGACGACGGAATTACAGTGCGTCTTCCGCAGCAACTCTGGTGCTCCGGTCGAGCCCTACATCGCGCGCGTTCAGCGCTTCGGGCTTGACCTCGGCGTGACGGAGCAGACCGGACTCGCCTGGGCGGTCAATGCGCCGAGCCATCGGCTCGGCCACGGCGCGCTGGCCGGTCACTTCAGCGGCGTGGGTGCAAACGCCACGGTCGGCGTCGGCTTCGGCGCCAACCTGCTGGTGGGTGGGTCCGACAATTCGATCTCGTTGCAGCCGCTGAGCCTGCAGGGCCAGACCGGCCTGAGCGCTGTCGCCGGTGTGGTTAATGTCGATCTGCGTCCGGTGGATGCGCGCGGACCGCGTCACCACTATCGCCGTCACCATCGCCACCACCATCATCGGCATCACCATCATCGGCATCATAGCTGATTGGATCAGATGACCGGACGGGGCCCGCGAAAGCGGGCCCCGTTTTTTATGGTGTTATGACCGCTGCGTAGTGTCTGGTGAGAGGTGGGACGGTGTGCCATAAAATGCGCACGCTTTGACCGGTGCCGGCCTGTTCCTGCTTCACACTTTTAATTCGGAGTTTTGCCATGCGCGGTTTTCCAGTTCTGGCGTGCGCCGCTGCGGCGCTGATCTCATCGCTCGCGGGCGCTTTTGCGCAGCAGCCCGCGCAGCCGGTCAAGGTCGGCGTTCTTGAATGCCGAGGCGGCGCCAGCGTCGGATTTATTGTCGGATCCGTCACTAATCTCGGATGCGTTCTTCGCGTCGATGGTGCGCCCGACGATCGTTATATCGCCACCATCCGCAAGGTCGGCGTCGATCTCGGCATCACGCAGGAGTCGGCATTGGCCTGGGGCGTCTATGCGCCGGTGGCGCGGCTCGGGCCGGGCGATCTGTCCGGAAATTACGCCGGCGCCCAGGGCAGCGCTTCGATCGGTGTCGGCCTTGGCGGCAACGTCCTGATCGGCGGCTCCGCCAATTCGATCGCGTTGCAACCGCTCAGCGTGCAGGGTCAGGTCGGCCTCAACGTCGCGGTCGGTCTGGCCGGATTAGAATTGCGGCCGGGCCGCTAAAGACAATGTCAAGAATTACAGTCCTGATCATATGCGTGGTGGCAATCGCTGGTTTGGCCATTGCATCCGATGATGAGACTGCAATCCGTGGTGTGCTGCATGCAGACTTCGATCGTGCGGATACTCGCCTTGTCATCGATCCTGTCGTTGTTGTCGGCAATCATGCCATCGCCGACTGGACGCAGGGCGAGACCGGCGGGCGCGCATTGCTCAGGCGGGCGCGGGGTTGGACCGTTATTCTTTGCAGCGGCGATGAAATCAAGACTGCAGAAGCACTGCAACGCACCGGCATGCAGGCGGGGGAGGCCGCAGCCCTGGCGGCCCGCCTGCTCGATGCCGAAAGCGCCATTCCCGCGGAGCGTCGCGCGATGTTGAGCACATTTCAGGGGACCATACAGATGGGCGGCAGCGATCCCGCCCCACATTACGGCGCAGAGTAACGAACTGACGTTCCGGCAAGGTTTCCGCTTGCCAAATTCAGGCGGCGGGTGGAGCATCGTTGCGCCGACCCAATCATGGGCCGACTTCCAGGTCAGGAGGCGGCAATGGGACAAGACGTCAGACGTCCCCAAGGTACTCCAGGCACTCAAGCATCGGGTCCCCGGTGCATTGCGCTGGTGGGCCCTTTCCAGAGCGGTAAAACCACACTTCTCGAAGCCATCCTTGCCCGAACGGGCACAATCCCCAAAGCAGGCAGTGTCGATCACGGAACCAGCGTTGGCGACGCCAGTGCTGAAGCGCGCCATCACAAGATGGGCGTCGGGCTGACCCCGGCCACCACCAGCTTCATGGGTGAGACTTACACCTTTATCGACTGTCCGGGGTCGATCGAATTCGCGCACGATATGCACGCGGCGATTCCTGCGATCGATGCCGCGGTGGTAGTGTGCGAAGCCGACGAGCGCAAGCTGCCGCAATTGCAGATCATTCTGCGCGAACTGGAAGACTTGAACATTCCTCGTTTCCTGTTCCTCAACAAGATCGACAAGGCGAACAAGCGCATTCGCGAGACACTGGCGACATTGCAGCCGGCCTCGCGAACTCCGCTGGTGCTGCGGCAGATTCCGGTCTGGAACGGCGATTTGATCGCCGGTTTCGTCGACCTCGCGCTCGAGCGCGCCTTTGTCTATCGCGAGCACAAAGCTTCCGAAGTTGTCCAACTGGACGGCGGCGATCTCGATCGCGAGAAGGAAGCGCGGTTCTCGATGCTGGAGAAACTTGCCGATCACGATGACGCGCTGATGGAGCAACTGCTTGAGGATATCCCGCCGCCCCGCGACGCCGTGTTCGACGACCTCGCCCGTGAACTGCGCGAAGGCCAGATTTGTCCGGTGCTGATCGGCTCGGCGTTGCGCGAAAACGGTGTGCTGCGGCTGATGAAGGCGCTCCGGCATGAGGCGCCCGGCATCGGAGAGACCGCGAAACGCCTCGGCGTGGCTGACAGCAAGGAGGCGCTCGCCTACGTGTTCAAGACCACGCACCTCCAGCACGGCGGCAAGCTGTCGTTGGCGCGCGTGCTGACCGGTCGTGTTGACGACGCCACGGCGGTACATTCATCGTCGGGCGAAACCGGAAAAATCTCCGGCATTCTTGCTGTCACGGGCGCAC
>JBDTCP010000189.1:0-4170 GCA_039923555.1 Nitrobacter sp. | reverse complement strand
GATTGATCATGCTGGCGATCGGTGCGCTCTATACGCCGCAGGCCGCGGGCACTGCTGGCCTGATCGTGCCGGCCGAGAAGCGCGGCAGCACCATCGCCTACATTTTTCTCGGGTGGTCGCTCGCGGTTGCGGTCGGTCTGCCGCTGATCACATTCATTGCCAGCCGTTACGGCTGGCGCGCAGCCTATGGCGGGATCGGTGCGATCACCTGCCTGAGTTTCGTGCTGCTGATTGCGGGACTTCCGCGCGGACTGATGGGAACGCCGGTCGATCTCAAGACCTGGGCCGGGCTTGCGAACAATCGGATGGTCGTGCTGCTGCTGCTGATCACGACCTTGCAGATGGCCGGCCAATTCCTGGTCTTCACCTTCATGGGCCCACTGCTGAAGCAACTGACCGGAGCGGGATCGGACGGGATCGGTCTTGTCTTCTCGCTATACGGCATCTTCGGCTTCATCGGCGTCGTCATCGCGACGCGCATCGTTGATGGATGGGGCCCCTACAAGACCTCGCTGCTGTTTACGGTGGCGCTGCTTGCCGGCGTCAGCGGGTGGGCCGTCACCGCGGGGTCATTCGTATTGATGGCGGCGGCTGTGGCGATCTGGGGTCTTGGCTTCGCCTCGACCAATTCGATGCAGCAGGTGAGGTTGGTCGCGGCTGCACCTGCATTTGCCGGCGCGTCGGTGTCGCTGAACACGTCGGTGCTTTATGTAGGGCAGGCGATCGGTTCGGCGATCGGCGCCGCATTGTTTGCCAGCGGACAACTCATCGCCGTGGGTTACGTCGCTGCTGGTTTTGTGGCGCTGGCATTGGTCGTGGTGCTGGTTACCGGCCGGATTTCGATTCCAAAGGCAGCCTAGCGAGCCGAGCCGTCCAATCTGCAGCGGAAGGCGCGTCCGCACCGGGTTCAGCGCTTGCGCTTGGAATTGTTCAGGGTCGCAGCGGCACGAATAAGATCTTTGAATGCCTTCTCGTTGATCTTCTCACCCTCGTGGATATCGATGGCGCGCCGGGTGTTGCCTTCGAGGCTGGAGTTGAAAAGACGAGAGGGGTCATCCAGCGAGGCACCTTTGGCAAAGGTCAGTTTCACGACGGCCTTGTAGGTTTCGCCGGTGCAGATGATGCCGGCGTTCTCCCACACCGGAACGCCTCTCCACTTCCACTCCTCGACCACATCGGGGCAGGCCTGCTTGATGAGAGTCCGGACCCTTGCGAGTGTCTCGCCTCGCCAATCGCCAAGCTCCTTGATCTTCGCGTCGATCAGTTGGGACGGAGTTTCGCTGTTCGGTGATCCGCTTTTCGCCATGCCGGCTCCTCCTTGGATCAGGACCAGTCGACGATGAAGCGATCCGATTTAGGTTTCAAGAGGGGAGGCGTTCACGCCGCGCCAGCGGCCGTAACGCCACGGCCGATACCAGGTCGCGCCCGGCGGTTTCACCGCGGGAACATTATCGATGCCCGACGTCCCCCATGGCTGGCAGCGCAACAGCCGCGCCAGCGTCATCCAGCCGCCACCCCACAGTCCGTAGCGCTCGATCGCTTCATCGCCATAAACCGAGCAGGTCGGCAGGTGCCGGCAGTTGAAACCCACCAGCGGCGACAGGGTGTGGCGATAGATCCAGATCAGCGCCCGGCCGGTATTGCGGGGCAGCCGCAGGGCAGTTCGCGCGCAATCCGGACAGGGCATGGAATTTTGTTGCCTCGGTTTCATGGATTTCCGGAGCACTCCTTATCGGGCGCAAGCGACTTTAGCGCTATATTTTGGGCGCCGTTTTCGCGGGGTTCCTCGGCAAGGAACCGTCAACTCTGGCAATTTCGTCACAGGTGCTAGATATCGCATACTTTTGCGTTCAACCGCAGCGAAGGTTGTATGGACGCTGACGAATCCCGCGGCTATTTTTTCATGACGTTTCGATGAGAATCACTGGCGTTGAACGTCGGACCATTCCCTCCGAGTGACATTGGATCGGGAAGAGACAAGGGTGCGGGAGATAGAGTTAGGGGCGGGGAAGGAACTGACTTGAGGTTCGGGAGATCATCTGGATCCCGCGGACGGACGCTGTTGTGCGCCGCGGCTTTTTGCTTCGCCTTGCCCGCCATCACGGCGGCGCTCGATAATCCCGTTTCAGCCAACGCAACCCTCGAAGCACGAAAGCAGCCGATGCGGTTCACTTGGACCGCATGCCAGCCGCACTGCCGGAGCTGGATCAGCGCGGTCGGCATTGTCACCGGCGAGACCCCGAAAGCCTTCGACGATTTCGCAACAGGGCGCGATCTTGCCGGGGCGACGGTCGTGCTGGACTCCAGCGGCGGCTCGGTCAACGACGCCATCGCGCTGGGGCGGCGCTGGCGCGAACTCGGCTTGCGGACGACGGTGGGCACTAGTGTGGTCATAAAAACCATGACCGGCGATCACGCCGCCGTGCTGCCCGAGGCCTACTGCGAGTCCATGTGCGTGTTCATGTTGTTGTCGGGCAAAGCTCGCTATGTGCCTGAGCACGCGCAGGTTCGCGTGCATCAAATCTGGATGGGCGATCGGGCCGAAGATGCCAAGGCGGCGAACTACTCCGCTCAGGATTTGATGATCGTCGAACGCGACATCGGCCGCTCGCCAAATACACCTTCGATATGGGCGGCGCCGGTGATCTGCTGTCGCTGGCGCTCAGCGTTCCTCCGTGGGAGGAGCTCCATGAACTGTCGCCAGCGGAATTGCGGTCCACCAATCTGGTGACGACGGACCTCGTCACGGATGTGTTGCCGAGCGAAGGAGCCGCGGATGTTCCTGTTGCCGGCCTGATCACGAAACCTGTACAGGACCGCTTTCCGGAGAGTGGTCCGAATACCGCCGCGGCGGAGACCGCTGTTAGCAAGCCGACCAAGACCGCCGAAGCGCTTCCGACCGGTGGTGTGGCCACCGCCGCACCCGCTCAACATCAATAAGAGCGATCAGGCGGAGCGGGCTGAGTTGTCTCAGCTTTGCGCCGGCGCCGCTAGCGTGTCCGATTTGGCCTCGATCTGGCCGATGGCATCGACCACGGCATCGAAGGTCAGCATGGTTGATGCGTGCCGCGCCTTGTAGTCGCGCACCGGCTCGAGCAGCGCGATGTCGGCCCACTTGCCCTCCGGCGGCGCGCCGCTTTCCTTCAGCATCTTGCGGACGGTCTCGCGCAGTTCGCGCAGCTCGGCGGCAGTCGAACCGACCACATGACGCGCCATGATCGAGGAGGAGGCCTGGCCAAGCGCGCAGGCCTTCACGTCGTGGGCGAAGTCGGTGACGACGGGACCGTCCATCTTGATGTCGATCTTGACGGTCGACCCGCACAGTTTCGAATGAGCGGTGGCGCTGGCATCCGGAGCCTGAAGGCGGCCCAGGCGGGGAATGTTACCGGCCAGTTCGATGATGCGCTTGTTGTAAACGTCGTTCAGCATAGGATTCCAAGGCGTTGAATTCGCTGAAAGAGGCCGATTGACGCACTTGGCGGCGGGAACCTCCAAGCCTATATATGTATCCAATGCTGGGAAAAACAATCCGGCGATTCCCGCCGCACCCAAATTGAAGTTTCGACGGTTGCGGTGTTAATATCAAGGGACTCAGGCGTCCGGTGGCTTCGGTGCTGCCCCGTCTGCCCGGTGACACTCCGGTCTCAAGTGAGGCCGGTCGAACGGAGTGAAGATGGACGCATTGATCAAGCCGCTGCGTGGCGGCAAACCCACGGAAGTCAAATCCAACGACAGCAGAGCTTCGGAATTCCATCCCGCCGAACTGGATCCGTCGGAGTTTTTGGCCGCAGCCGTTCAGCCCGACCAGCGGCGTCCGTCGCGGCACGAGGCCGAATACGCGGTCAAGACCCTGTTGTCCTACATCGGCGAAAATCCCGACCGCGAAGGGCTGCTCGATACCCCGCGTCGGGTGGTCGAGGCCTATGACGAGATCTATCAGGGCTACCATCAGTGCCCGGCCGAGGTGTTGAACCGGACCTTTGGCGAGACCGCAGGCTATGACGATTTCGTGCTGGTCCGCGACATCGCGTTCACCTCGCAGTGCGAACACCACATGATGCCGTTCTACGGTAGGGCGCATATCGCCTATACGCCGGTCGAGCGGGTGGTCGGGCTATCCAAACTGGCGCGCCTGACCGACATCTTCGCGCGGCGTCTCCAGACCCAGGA
>JBDTCP010000188.1:0-2705 GCA_039923555.1 Nitrobacter sp. | reverse complement strand
ATCAGGGCCTGCATTTCATTGCGCCATTTTGCGCCTTCGTTCGCGCCGCAGATGCCGCGAAGATAGTGCAGCGTGCCGAGAATCTCGGCCAGCCGCTGCAAGTCGGCGTCGAACGGCGCAGCCCCATCCTGCGCGCGCGCGGGTAGCGCGCCACAAATCGCAGTCACTAGAAAAACGGCCAAAACCGATTTGCGCATACAAGGGCCCAGATTTGCCGTGATATGCCTTTTCAACGCGATGGAAGCAAGGCGGGCGGGCGGCGTCGAGCATTGATGTTACGTCGCGGCTCAAACCCTGATGAGCCGCCGGGCCGAATCGAGGATGGTTTGCAATCCCTCGGTGAGCTGCAGATCACCCGGCAATTCGGGGGCGACCCAACTGAAGGCGCCGAGTTCGTCGTTCAGCGCGGGCTCCCCGGCGATCCAGCGGGCCGCGAACGACATCACCATATAATGTCCGTGGTCGGGTTGGGCCGGAAGTACCTCCCGCCAGCCTGCAAGACCGACGATCTCGACCATGAGCCCGACTTCCTCCGCCACCTCGCGATGCAGCGCCTGAACCATGGTCTCGCCGAATTCGACGCGTCCACCAGGCAAGGAATGTAAGCCCTTGCCTGGTGACCGGGCGCGGCGCACCAGCAAGACCTTGCCCTCGCGAAAGATCGCAGCGCTGACGGCGAGCTGGGGTCTTTGGAAAGGCACAGACGAAACCACCGACATCAGAGCATGATCCCGAGAGCATGATCCCGAAAAGTGGAAACCGGTTTTTGGATAAGATCATGCTCGATCAAAGTAAGGCTAGAGCCTGATTTAAGCGCAGTTGAACCGGACTCTAGCGCTTTTTCGAGCGGTACCGTTTCGCGTGAAGAAACTGCGTCAAATCAAAACCATAGAGCCTCGCTTCCAATTCCAAAGTAGCGGAAAGGCTCAGTGGTTCATAATATAATCGACGTCCGTTTCGCCACCCTGCCCGTTGATGATGCCGCCGGCCCGTGTGACCAGCGGCTTGACCCAGTCGGTTGCCTGGGTCGCGAGCGCTGCGCGGGTCTTGTCCTGGCGGACTTGCTGCATCGCCGAAGCCACCGCGGTGAGGATGGAGGTCATGGCAGCGGTCAGATTGTCGAATTTCGTGCGAATGGCGAGGTCGGCTAGATCGTAAGCCGCGATCGCCAGATCCCGCGCCTTGAAGTTCGAGGCCGTGAAATGCTGCTCATAGGTCAGTGGCTGCCAGCTCAGGAAGTCTTCGGCGCAATCCGGCATGTCCGGAATCATCTCAAGAAGCATGATGGCTTCGTTGAAATGGTTCAGATAGTCGGTCGCGAGACCGGTTCGTGGATTGATGTTGGCAGCCGACAGCTCAGCCGCCCAGCTGTCCCTGTTCAGGTCGGTCTGCTTCATAATCGCCGGAGCAAAGGATGATGTGTCGGCCGTCGATGTCATTACATCCAGTGTTAACCTTTGGAGTTAAAACGGACTGAATGTCGCACCTGGCTGGATGAGGAAATGTGTGGACGCTACGTGATCCTGTCGCCGCCGGAGGCGATGCGTCAGGCTTTTGACTACGCTGAACAGCCGAATTTCCCGCCACGGTTCAACATTGCGCCGACGCAGCCGGTTCCGGTGGTCATCCGCGAGAACGGCGCGCGGCATTTTCGCTTGATGCGATGGGGCTTGATTCCGGCCTGGGTCAAGGATCCCCGGCAGTTCGCTCTTGTCATCAACGCCCGAGCCGAGACGGTGCTGGACAAGCCGGCCTTCAAAAACGCGATGAAACGGCGTCGCTGCCTGCTTCCGGCCGACGGTTACTACGAATGGCATCAATCGGAGGGCCGCAAGCGGCCGTTCTTCATCCGGCCGGGCAACGGCGCGTTGATCGCCTTCGCGGGACTTGTCGAGACCTGGGTCGGGCCGAACGGCGAGGAGCTCGATACAGTCGCCATTGTCACGACGGCGGCGCACGGTGGTCTCGCAACCCTGCATCCGCGCGTGCCGGTGACGATTGCGCCTGGGGATTACGCGCGCTGGCTCGACGGCGATGCCACCGATGCCGGAGAGGCCATGGCGTTGTTGCGCGCGCCGGATGACGGCGAGTTCGTCTGGCATGAGGTGTCAACGCGCGTGAACCGTGTCGCCAATGACGACGCCCAACTGATGCTGCCGATCTCAGAGGAGCAAGCGGAAGCCGAAGCGCCAACGGCGGTGAAGAAGCCCGCTCGCAAAGCTGCGCCTGCGGCCTCCGATGACGACGGTCAGGGGTCCCTGTTTTGACGCGGTGCTAGAGCGGGGGATGAGTTGACGATGAAGCGTTTCAACGCCTCATCGCCGGGGGTAGCCGTTGGAAGAACGGCGTCGCTTCGCTCGCCTATGTCTCCCGGCCATCCGCGCCTTCGCGAACGTCAAATCCAAAACCCCTCCACTAGCGACCCATATCTGCTAGTGGTCCCTTGAATTCACCATTCGCAAAGACACTCGCGGGAACGGGATGCGAATGTTAGAACCCGGACCACCAGACCCCCTTATCCCGCTGGCCAAGAGACCCGCTTCATGTCCAACGCCTCCGATATCAGCCCGCTCGATCAGGCCCGTATCCTGTCCGAGGCGCTGCCGCATATGCAGCAATATGACGAGGAAACCATCGTCATCAAATACGGCGGCCATGCCATGGGCGCGGAGGATGTCGCCCGGCAGTTCGCCCGCGACATCGTG
>JBDTCP010000187.1:0-20035 GCA_039923555.1 Nitrobacter sp. | reverse complement strand
CGCCGCGCCATCCGCGTCGGCGGCGGTCTCGTGATGTTGCGGGTGATCGAGACGGAAGACCGCAACCAGCAATGGCTCGGTGTCGCGGAAGTGATGCGTGCCGAAGCCTATGAAGGCGCGGAGGCGGCGCTCGACCGAGCCTCGGGCCGGGCCAACGGCATCGCCGCGATTACGCCGGAACGCGTCATTCGCGAGGGCGATCCGCTCGAGCAGATTCTCGATGTCGTCGATAAGGACGTCGATATTTCGATGCTGGTGCTGGCGGCCAGCGGCGGTCCTGAAGGTCCGGGTCCAATCATCACGACCCTCGCCAAAACCGCCGGGAACTTCCCGATCCCAGTAACGATCGTGCCGGGCAGCCTGACCGACGACGAGGTCGATGCTCTCTCCTAGACCCATCGACCGGGAGGGGCTGCCCCGCGCCCTTGATCGTGCTTTTGCGATGGCTATCTGCTAAGGGAACCCACGCGCCGGCCTTGAACCGGCGACGACGGAGAGAGCTATGTTCATTCAGACCGAAGTCACCCCCAATCCCGCCACCTTGAAGTTCCTTCCGGGCCGCACTGTGCTCGGCAAAGGCACGATGGAATTCACCGGTCCCGACACGGCCGGCCGTTCGCCGCTCGCCGTGAAGCTGTTCGCCGTGCACGGCGTCACCGGCGTATTCTATGGGTCGGACTTCGTCACGGTGACGAAGGACGACAGTGACTGGCAGCATCTCAAGCCGGCCATCCTCGGCGTGATCATGGAACACTATATGTCGGGCGCGCCGCTGCTGGCGGACGGCGAAACCGGGAATGGCGAGGCCAACAATGATGAGGCCGTTGAGTTCTTCGAGGAAGCAGACGCTGAGACCGTGACCTTGATCAAGGATCTGCTCGAGACGCGGGTGCGGCCGGGGGTCGCCGACGACGGCGGCGATATCACCTTCCGCGGCTTCAAGGATGGGATCGTCTACGTGAACATGAAGGGTTCGTGCTCCGGATGCCCGTCATCGACCGTGACCTTGCGGAACGGCATCCAGAACCTGCTGAAACATTTCGTGCCCGAGGTGATCGAAGTGCGGCCGGTGTAGCGGGCGGCTGCCCACGGCTTCGCTAAAAAACGCTATAGCTCAGAGCTTCGCGACGACAACCAGCCGCTTGATCTGTCCGCTCTTGTAGGCGCGCAGGAACGCGGTGTAGTTCCTGAACGACACGCAGCCGTTGGAGTCGCCGTTCGGCCCGAGCATGTAGGTATGCGCGAGCAGCCCCGAACGGCCGTAGACCTTTTCCTCGCCGCCGACCGGGTTCAGCCGGATTGCCTCCACGCCGTGAAAAAGGTTTTCGCGCAGGGACAGGTCGTAGGTATGCGGCGGCGTCACGCCGCGCATTCTCCTGTCGGCATAGCGCGGATCGTCGAGCATGCTGCCGAGCCCCGAATGCGCCTCGAGCTTGGTGCCGTCCGGCATATAAACCATATGCGCGGAAATATCGTAGACGGCCGTGGACTGATCGTATTGCGGGGCACGGCCAAGCGTGAGGCTCTCGCCATCGCTCGTCACACCGCCGTCCGGCGAAGCGAATGCGAGTTGCAGACCGGCGGGCGCTGGCCTGCCGAACAGCTTCTCGAAGATAGACGGCTTCTTCGGCTCCAGCGCGGCAACGACATTGGCCTGCGCGACCTCGCGGCGGGACGGATTGGTCGCCTGCATCTGACGCAGTTCGGCCGGACGCGGCGCGGGCATCGGCACAAGCGCAGCGACCTGCGATGCAGGCGGGAGCGGCAGCGCCTCCGGTAAGGCCTGCGCGGAAAGCGCGGCGACTTCTCGCGGAGCAGCCTGAGCCGGCTCCATCAGCGGCTGGAACGTTCCTGGCTGAGGGCCGAGGAAGCGCGGACCGTAAAGCAGTGCCGTGCGGGCGCGCGTGGCAGGATCTTCAGCACGGGCCCTGAGCGCCGTGCGGGCCTGAATCGCCGCCTGGGCGGCGCGCAACTGTGGCATCTCGCGCAACGCCTCATACGCAGCCGCGATGCGATCGGCGGGCGCGGGTGCGCGAACCGATGCGGCCGGCGGCAGCGACGCCGTGATCAGTTCCGGGCTTTCGGTGGAAACGTTGGCATAGAGGGTCCAGCCGCAGGCAAGCGCGATGCATGTGAGCGCGGCGCCGCCGAGAATATTTTGAGGAATGGCTTTGCGCGGGGCGCCGGCGGAGTAAGCCGCCGCATCATAATAACGTGTCCCCGTAACGTACGTCATTCGCCCCACGTCCAGTATCGCTCAACGCCTGTCTTTCAGGCGACACTCAAAAGTTGGCATGCCGACGGCATGTTCGGCCAAGACTGCGCATCGCTGAATCGCTGACCCCAAAAGTTCCAGCGAGCGTGTCGCAAACTTGCTGAGCGCTATTAAGGCGACTTTTAGTTAAATGCCGATTAAGTGTGGGGCGGAACTCGGGCACAGCGAAAGATGGCCGAAATCGCGCAATCCGGTGTCTAAAACCTGGCTCGTGCTTTGGAACCGCAAGTAATCCGCTGGGAACGATGCTAATCTGGTTTCCAATGCTTGTCCTTGCAATCGATACCGCCCTCGATGCCTGCGCCGCCGGCGTGCTGGACACCAAAACCAGCCGGCTGATTGTCCATGAATCGCTGCCGATGAAGCGCGGACACGCCGAAGCGCTGATGCCGCTGATCGCCCGCGTCATGAAGGCCGCCGATATTGCCTTCGCGGCGCTCGACCGCATCGCCGTGACCACCGGTCCCGGCAGTTTCACCGGCCTGCGCGTGGGATTGTCGGCCGCGCGCGGCATCGCGCTTGCCGCCAACAAGCCGGCGGTCGGCGTGACGACACTCACGGCCTATGCCGCGCCGGTTGTCAGCGAGAACGGTCAGCATCCGGTGATCTCCGCGATCGATGCCCGGCATGACCACGTCTATTTTCAGGCGGTGAGCGGCAACGGCTCCACGCTGATCCAGCCGCGCGTCGCGCCGATCGAGGAAGCGCTCGCCGCATCGCGTTTCGGTACGCCATACCTGGTCGGCAATGCCGCGAAGCTTCTCGCCGACCGCTGGCCCGAACACGCGCCGCCGGTTGTGGTCGATCCGCGGCCCGCGCCCGATATCGCATGGGTGGCGTGGCTTGGTGCGGCGGTCAGTCCGAACACCGCGCCGGCGCGCCCGTACTACCTGCGTGCGCCCGACGCCAAGCCGGCAGGCGATCTCCTGCACAAAGCCTTGAATCCGTCGGCATCCTGATGGCATGGCTCTCAGGCAAAGAGCGCGCAACGCCCGTCGTCGAGGCCGCAAACCCGAATGACGCCGTACGCCTCGCGGAGATTCACGGGGCATCGTTTCATCGCGGATGGGGCGAAGGCGAATTCGAGACCATGATCGCGGAGCGCAACACGTTGGTTCAGCGTTTGCGGCTGCGATCGAACGTGATCGGCTTCGCGGTGTCACGCATAGCGGCGGATGAAGCCGAAATCCTCTCGATCGCGGTCGCCGTCGGCCATCGTGGTCAGGGATTCTCGCGCGATTTACTGTTCACACACCTCGGATATCTCGCCGGGCGCGGCGTGCGGACCGTGTTTCTCGAAGTCGAGGAAAATAATCAACCGGCGCGGCGGCTCTATGAACGCGCGGGCTTTGCCGTCACCGGACGCCGCGAACGCTATTATCGGGAAGCCGGCGGCCAGGAATTGAACGCATTGGTGATGCGCCGCGACTTGTCGTAGACTGTGTGCGGTGGCAAAAAGAGCTTGGGAAGACGATCGGCAAAGGTGGAAGCGGTTTTTGCGTCTGGTCGCACTCCCGATTATCATTGTACGCATCATCTTCGCGCCAGGCCGCTTACAGCTTGGCGGATCACGCGCCACCGGAACCGAAACACCATGACGGCCCTGAAACCGACGCCTGCGCAGAAACCCACCGAGATCGAGGCACGTTGTGCCGCCACCGGTATGCGGATGACCGAGCAGCGCCGGGTTATCGCGCGCGTGCTGGCGGAAGCCTCCGATCATCCCGATGTCGAGGAACTCTATCGCCGCTGCGTCGCGGTGGACGACAAGATCTCGATCTCGACGGTCTATCGCACGGTCAAGCTGTTCGAGGACGCGGGCATCATTGAGCGGCACGACTTTCGCGAAGGCCGCGCGCGCTACGAGCAGATGCGCGACAGTCACCACGATCATCTCATCAACCTGCGTGACGGCAAGGTGATCGAATTCACGTCGGATGAAATCGAAAAACTGCAAGCCGAAATAGCGCGCAAACTCGGCTACAAACTAGTCGACCACCGGCTCGAGCTCTATTGCGTCCCGATGGACGACGACAAGTCCTGAGCGTTCCGAAGCAGCGGGGGCGGCGCCGGTAAGGGTTCTCGCCCGCCGCAGGGACGGCCGGCAGGACGCTGGATTTTCCGGACCTTCGCCTATAAGTGAACTGCGCGCCGGTGGCGGCGCCACGTCCACCGGGCCAAGTTCCATGACACCGCCGCGCAAGCTGCACATCAAGTCCTACGGTTGCCAGATGAACGTCTACGATGCCCAGCGCATGGTGGACGCGCTGGCGCCGGAAGGCTTTGTCGAGACCGCCAGCACTGAGGATGCGGACCTCATCATTCTCAATACCTGTCACATCCGCGAAAAGGCGTCCGAGAAGGTCTATTCCGAACTCGGCAGGCTGCGTGTCGCCAAGGATCAGGCGGCACGGGACGGCCGCAGGATGGACGTTGTCGTCGCCGGCTGCGTCGCGCAGGCCGAAGGCGACGAGATCATTCGCCGCGCGCCCGTGGTCGATGTGGTGGTCGGTCCGCAGAGCTATCATCATCTGCCGCAACTGCTCGCACGCGCAAAGGCCGATGGCCGCGCGCTCGAGACCGAATTTCCCGCCGACGACAAGTTCGGCTTCCTGCCGCAGCCGTCGCGACAAGCCATTCGCGCCCGCGGTATTTCCGCTTTCGTGACGGTCCAGGAAGGCTGCGACAAGTTCTGCACCTTCTGCGTCGTGCCCTATACGCGCGGCGGCGAGGTCTCGCGTCCGGTGGCGAAGGTCGTCGAGGACGTGCAGCGTCTCGCCGACAACGGCGTGCGCGAGATCACCCTGATCGGGCAGAACGTCAACGCCTACCACGGCGAGGGCCCGGACGGACGGCCCTGGCCGCTCGGCAAGCTGCTGCACCGCCTCGCAGAAATTCCGGCCCTCGCCCGGCTGCGCTACTCGACGAGCCATCCGCGCGACGTCGAGGACTCCCTGATCGACGCGCACCGTGATCTCGACGCGCTGATGCCGTTCGTGCATCTGCCCGTGCAGTCGGGCTCCGACCGCATCCTCGCGGCCATGAACCGCAAGCATACCGCTGATGACTACCGCCGCATTATCGACCGGTTTCGCCATGCCCGGCAGGAAATTGCCTTCTCATCGGACTTTATCGTGGGTTTCCCCGGCGAAACCGAGGAAGATTTTGCCGCGACCCTCGCGCTTGTCACGCAAATCGGTTACGCTGGCGCCTATTCGTTCAAGTATTCGCCACGGCCCGGAACGCCGGCGGCGGAGATGCAGGAGACGGTGTCAACGGCCGACATGGACGCGCGACTGGAGCGACTTCAGAATCTGATCGACAACCAGCAAGCGGCCTTCAACAGGGCTGCAGTTGGCAAGACGGTCGATGTGCTGTTCGAACGCGCCGCGCGCAATCCCGGCCAGATCGTCGGCCGAACCGCTTATCTGCAACCCGCCCATGTGATGGCAACCGACGACATCATCGGACAGGTGCTGCCCGTGACTGTCGAAAGCCTTGAGCGCTACAGCCTGCTTGGAGCGCTGGCGTCCGCGCCGGTATCTCGCACGCCTGTGGACGATGTTCCGCCGAAGACTGCGTCGTCTCAAGCGATCATGGGAGTCTGAACCCTTGCCCAAGAGCGCATCGGATTCACCTTCACTCGCTCCCAGCCGGAAACTCGACATGCAAGCCCCGCCCGAAACGCAAGTCGTCATCGATTTCGACGACAATCGCGCGGTGTCGGCGCTGGTCGGGCCTTACGGACAGAATCTCGCGCAAATTGAACGGCGGTTCGGCATCGTCGTGGATTCGCGCGGCAACCACATCACCATCGCCGGATCGCGCGACGCCTGCGATGCGGGACGGCGCGTGCTGGAAACGTTGTATACCCAGGCCGCGCAGGGCCACGATCTCTCGCAAGGCGAGGTCGAGGGCGCGATCCGCGCCGTGATCGCACAGGGATCGCTGTTCGAATACGACCCCAAGGCGCCGGGCTCGGCCTTCGAGGCCATCAACCTGCGCAAGCGCCCGGTGCGGGCGCGCACCGCCGCGCAAGACCTTTATATCCGCGCCCTGAAACGGCATGAACTGGTGTTCGGCATCGGCCCCGCCGGTACCGGCAAGACCTGGCTTGCGGTGGCGCAGGCCGCGCAACTGTTCGAGCGCAAGGAAGTCGATCGCATCATCCTGACGCGGCCGGCGGTCGAAGCCGGCGAGCGACTCGGCTTCCTGCCGGGCGACCTGCGCGAAAAGGTCGATCCGTACCTGCGGCCGATCTACGACGCGCTCTATGACCTGATGGACTCCCGCATCGTCGAGCGCGCGCTGCAAACCGGCGAAATCGAGATCGCGCCGCTCGCCTTCATGCGCGGCCGTACACTGACCAATGCCGCCATCATCCTCGACGAGGCGCAGAACACCACCTCGATGCAAATGAAGATGTTCCTGACACGGTTGGGTGAAAACAGCCGCATGATCGTCACGGGTGACCCCTCGCAGGTCGATCTGCCGAACGGCCAGCCGTCGGGCCTCGCGGAAGCAACACGGTTGCTCGAGCGAGTCGAGGGCGTGGCGCAGGTGAAATTCACGGCCGACGACGTGATCCGTCATGAACTGGTGGCGCGTATCGTCGCCGCCTATGAGGGGTTGCCGCAGCGGCCGTCAGCCGGCAAGCCTTGATGCCGGACATGGGTGTTGAAAACGGCCGGCCTCCGCGACGCGGCGGTGCCGGCGAAAGAAATTCCGGAACGATGATCTACTCTGCTTCACCTGCAACCGAGATTCTCGTGGTCGCCGACTGCTGGCGAGCCGAGGCGGATGCCGAGGCGATCATCCATCGCGCCATCCAGACCGCCGCCGAGATGGTCGATACGGACACCGGCGACGCCGAACTCGCGATCATGCTGACCGACGACGCCGGCATCCGCACGCTCAACGCCAACTGGCGCGGCATCGACAAGCCGACCAATGTGCTGTCGTTTCCGGCGCTGCAGCCGACGGGCACACCGTCGGCCGGCGACGCGCCGCGTATGCTCGGCGACATCGCGATCGCCTATGAGACCACGCGCAGCGAGGCCGATGACGAACAGAAACCGTTCGAGCATCACCTCACCCATCTGACCATCCACGGATTTCTGCATCTTATCGGCTACGATCACGAAACCGATGAAGAGGCCGGGGAAATGGAAAACCTCGAGCGCAAAATTCTGGCGCAGCTCGGCATACCCGATCCCTATGCGCCGCAAGAACGGATGACTTAAGTGCCTTCGGAGGACGAACCGAGCGATACCAAGCCGCCGCAGGACAACCGCAACCTGCCGGTGCCGGTGCATAACGGCGAGATATTGCGCCCGGCCTCCGATCGCTGGCTGATGCGGGCAATCCGCTCGCTGTTCGGATGGAAAGCGGGATCGGTTCGCGCCGATCTTCAGGTCGTACTTGACGCCTCGACGCCGGACGAGACCAACTTCACCGCGGTCGAGCGCGCCATGTTGCGCAATATCCTCGGCCTGCACGAACGGCGCATCGCCGATGTCATGGTCCACCGCGCCGATATCATCGCGGTCAAGCGCGACATTCCCCTCGGCGAACTGATCAATGTGTTCGAGAGCGCGGCGCATTCCCGCCTCGTTGTCTACAACGAGACCCTCGACGATCCCGAAGGCATCGTTCATATCCGCGATCTGCTTGCGTTCATGGCGGCGCGGGCGCGCACTGTGCTGCCGTCAAAGGCGAAACGCAAAAAGACGCCGCCGGCCGGCCTCGACCTGCGCGCGATCAATCTGGCGCTGCCGCTGAGCGAAGCGAACATCATCCGCAAGCTGATCTACGTGCCGCCGTCGATGCCGGCGATCGACCTGCTGGCGCAGATGCAGGCATCGCGCATCCATTTGGCGCTGGTGGTGGATGAATATGGTGGCACCGACGGCCTGGTGTCGATCGAGGACCTCGTCGAGCAGATCGTCGGCGAAATCGACGACGAGCACGACAGCGACGAGCCGCCCTCCATCGTGCGTCAGGCGGACAATTCCTTTATCGCCGATGCGCGCGCCAGCCTCGAGGACGTCCGCGTCATGATCGGCGACGAATTCGTGACGGGTGAAGCGGGCGAGGAAGTCGACACGCTCGGCGGCTTTCTCGTCAGTCACGTCGGCCGCCTGCCGGTGCGGGGCGAGGTCATTTCCGGGCCGGGACCGTTCGAGATCGAAGTGCTCGATGCCGACCCGCGCCGTGTCAAGCGGCTGCGGATCGGGCTGCGCAAGGAGCGTCCCGCCGTTCGCCCGCGCGACGGACGACGGCGCGAAGCCGCGTCGGATACAAGCTCGCAAGCGCAGGGCGATCCAGCGTCTCCTTCATCGCAGGGCGATGGAGGCGAAACACCGTGAGCATCGCTGGCAGCGTCCGAACGGCGGGCCTTGCCGTCACTCTGTCATGGGGCTGGAGGCGCGCTGTCATCGCGCTTCTCGCCGGCGCTGCGTCTGCACTGGCAATGGAACCGTTCAACGCCTGGCCGGTGCTGTTTGTCACCTTTCCGATCGCGATCTGGTTGATCGACGGCGCCGGCGCCGGGCGTCTCGGCGGCCTGCCCGCCGCGGCGCTCGCGGGGTGGCTGTTCGGCTTCGGCTATTTCGTTCCCGGGCTGTACTGGATCGGCAACGCCTTTCTGGTCGACGCGCAAACCTTCGCATGGCTGATGCCGTTCGCGGTCATTGGCCTGCCGGCATATCTCGCACTCTTTACGGCGCTCGGCTTCGCCCTGGCGCGCTTGATCTGGACCAAAGACGCCTCGCGCATTCTCGCGCTGGCGGCGGCGCTGACCATTGCCGAGTGGCTGCGCGGACATGTCCTGACGGGATTCCCGTGGAATGCATTCGGCTACGCGCTGACGGAGCCGCTGGCGCTGGCGCAAACCGCGTCGCTGATCGGACTATGGGGTCTGACGTTCCTCAGCGTCGCGGTCTTTGCAAGCCCCGCCGTGCTGATCGACGGACGCGACCGGGGCCGAAGACCATGGATCACTCCGGTTATCGCCGTCACGCTGCTTATCGCCATGGGCGTCTACGGCGCCGTCAGGCTGTCGCGTCATCCGACGGAATTCACAGACAACGTCAAACTGCGCATCATGCAGCCCAACCTGGCGCAGGATGTACGGTTCAACTACTCCGCCAAGGCGGCGGTGATGCAGAAATATCTGACACTCTCCGATCGCTCCACCGGACCACATTCGACCGGCGTCAGCGGCGCCAACATCCTGATCTGGCCGGAATCGGCGTTCCCGTTTTTCCTCGCTCGCGAAGCCGACGCCATGGCTGAAATCGCCGAGCTGTTACCGAAGGGCACGATCCTGATCACCGGCTCGGTGCGCGCGCCCGATCTGCCGCCGGGCGTCAAGATCACGCAGGCCTACAACTCGATCTATGTCATCGACCATGACGGCAGCATCCTATCGACTTATGACAAGCTCCATCTGGTGCCGTTCGGCGAGTTCCTGCCGTTCCAGAGTCTCATGGAAAAGCTCGGCTTCGTACAACTCACCAAGGTGCAAGGCGGCTTCATTCCGGGATCGCTGCGGCGGACCATCGAACTGCCTAACGCGCCGAGCGTCCTGCCGCTGATCTGCTATGAAGCGATCTTTCCGGGCGACATAGAATCCCGCGGCGGGCGGCCGGGCTGGATCGTGAACCTCACCAACGACGGCTGGTTCGGAATTAGCACGGGTCCCCATCAGCACCTTCAGCAGGCCCGGCTGCGGGGGGTCGAGGAAGGGCTTCCTCTGGTGCGGGCGGCGAACACCGGCATCTCGGTGGTCACCGATTCCGTGGGGCGTATTGTCGCACGCCTCGATCTCGGCGTTGAAGGCGTGCTCGATTCCCGCCTACCCTCCGCGATTCCGCCGACGCCCTATGCCCGTGCGGGCGACATTCCCGCCGCAATCATGGTGACCATTGCGCTTATTTTCGTGATTCGACGGCGGCGCAGAAATTAACGTCATCGGCGCGAAGACGCCGCAATCGGAATGTAGCGCTTCATTCGCACGATCGACATAATTCGTGCAACAATTTGCACGGCTGGTATAATACGACGGTTTGGAACGGCTCGAAATTAACTGCAAATTTTTATCACGCGATCGAACTGAATTTGACGATCACGGGCACTGAGGCTTATCCCAAGGATCGCCGGCCCAATCGAGGAGACCACCGAGATGTCGACCAAAGCGCCCAATCCTGTTGACAAATATGTCGGCAGCCGTGTGCGCATGCGCCGCATCATGCTCGGCATGAGTCAGGAAAAGCTCGGCGAGGCTCTGGGGCTGACATTCCAGCAGGTTCAGAAGTACGAGAAAGGCACCAACCGTGTCGGCGCCAGCCGCATCCAGCAGATTTCCGAAATCCTGCAAATTCCCGTCTCGTTTCTGTTTGACGGCGGCCCCGGCGGAGGCATCGCCAAGGTCGACGGTTTGAGCGAGGCACCGTCTCCTGCTTACGTCTCCGATTTTCTCGCAACCTCCGAAGGTCTCGCGTTGACCCGCGCGTTCACGCGAATCGCCGACGCAAAACTCCGCCGCAGCATCGTCGACATGGTCGAACAGATCGCGGCCCGCGAAGCGCCCGATCACCGCTAGGCTGGCGCGGCTGTGCACCGCCTTTCCCAAACGCGGCTGGCGTACCGCCCTTACCGGATGTTGCGATGACGGGTGCCGCTTACGATCCTCAGGGCCTTCGCCCTTCTGCCGACGACGCAACGCATCGTCGCGAGTCCGGTCAAGGTTCCTTTTTCGGACGCCGCAAGGGACACAAGCTGCGGCCGCACCAGACCGGGCTGATCGCGGACCTGCTGCCGCGTCTCAGTCTCGATCTCGACGAGTTCAAACTATCAGAACCTGCTGCGCTGTTCGGCCAGCCAGTTGGTGAGGTGCGAATCGAGATCGGTTTCGGCGGCGGCGAGCATCTAATCGCCGAGGCGCGGACGTTTCCCCACACCGGCTTCATCGGTTGCGAACCGTACGTCAACGGCATGGCCACGATCCTCACTCAGATCGAGGCGCACGATATCGGCAACATCCGCCTGCTCGCCGGCGATGCATCGGAACTGCTGGCGTGTCTGCCGAAAGGTTCGCTGTCGCGGATCGACCTGATCCATCCCGACCCGTGGCCCAAGCGCCGTCACTGGAAACGTCGTTTCGTTCAGGACGCGACCATCGCTGAAATGGCGCGCGTGCTTCGGCCGGGCGGCGAATTCCGCTTCGTCAGCGATATCGCCGACTACTGCGCATGGACGCTGTCGCATCTGGCGCGATCACCCGCTTTTCTCTGGCTCGCAGAACGCGCCGCCGACTGGCACAATCCTTGGCCGGATTACACCATGACGCGCTACGGCCGCAAAGCCGAGCGCGAAGGCCGCCATGCGGCGTATCTGCGGTTCAGGCGCGCAGACGGTTGAACCGTCATTGCCGGGCTCGGCCCGGCAATCCATCGTCTTTGAGGGTAGAGATCAGGCCGACTGACGCGCTTTCCAGAAATTCATCACGCGCTCCGCAGTCGAGGGCACCAGACGCTCGAAGTTGACCCGCGCCATCTCGATGTCCGTCGCCGACGGCGTGCGGTTCGGACCCAGCCGCAGCAGGATCAGAGCGCGGACGGTAGCCCATTCCAGACCGAGCGCCTTGCCCATGATCAGGATGGGATCGTGGCGTTCACCGGTCATGAGAGTTTCGACCATCGAAATCCGCACTCCCGACATCGCCGAGAGCATGGCGACCGATTCCTCGTAGTTGTGCGCCTTGGCGAGCTCCAGCAGCGCCGCCTGATGCAGCCCTTCGGCCTGATGGCGCGAGATGACCGCGCGCTGGGCCGCCGAGAAATCGCGCGAAGGCGCGGCCCGCTTCGAGCCGCCGGCGATCTGCATCATCGTCTTGTTGATCGCAGCTTTCCTGGCGGAATTAGCCGCCTCGAACATCTGCCGTCGCACCACGTCGGCCGAGGTGGCGAGCAATTGTTCCAACAGCGCCGGAGAGATGTCTTCGCGCTGCCCCACCGTGAGCGCGAGAATTCCGTCATCGCCCGCGCGCTTGACCAGTCCGGTGTATCCCGTCGGAGAAAAGCGCGCGCCGGCGTTTCCGGCGACGCTGCGAACGACCTCGCGGTCGCCGCGGCGGATAATGACGTCGGTCACGCCGATCGACAGGCTCGGGCGCCCGGAAATCGCCAACAGGTGTTCCTGACCCTTTCCGCGCGCGATGTCGATCAGTGTCGGCTCATCGATCAGCGGCGAGCGGCGCAGCAGCGGCCCGGCGATCACGATCTCGTCTGCGCGTATCAGTTGATGGACCAGCGCCGGCGGCGCGTTGGCAACGGCGGCCAGCCGTTCGGCCAACTCGGCCCGCGTATCGATCGCGGTCTCCGGAACCAGTCCGGTCAGAATGCCGTCGAACAGACTGACGTGCTCGGCCCTGAAACGATCGGCGCCCTGCACGAACAGTTCGGAGATCTGCCGGATCGCCTTCGCGCGGCGCTGCGGATCGCCGCGTTCAACGATGTCATCGAGCCCGGGGATCAGCGAAGTGGCGGCTGGCATCCAACTCACACGGAACGCGGAAAACACGAAAGTTTGCCGCAACTTAATTTGCCTTGATGAAGGAAGCGTTAGCCGGACGCGAGCTGCCGGGACGCGATAAAATCTGCCCTGCACGCTCTCGCCGGGCCTTGCCGAAGGATACGAAAACGGCTATATCCGCCGTAACTTATGGTATCTCATACGATCGCGTATTGAGAGTGGGCCCTTCGGGACCCGCTCTTTTTTATTACCTGAATGGACCTCCTACGCTGCGGCGGATCAGGGTTTCCTTCAGGCAGCAGCAACCGCCGGACCGGACGAAGACGTGGTCCTGCACAGCCCGTGACAGTCAAACCCACCTTCGCAGACCGATCCTTTTGACCCTCGATATGACCGATCCCGTTGCCCAAATCCCGGACCATGAGCTGCTGGACGAGCCGCGTCTGGTGGCCGATCCGGGCGTCGCCGCGCGCGTTTCGTCAGTCGTCGCCCCAGTCCTGCAAGGAATGGGATACCGTCTGGTCCGGATCAGGATTTCCGGTGACATCGGCTGCATCGTCCAGATCATGGCCGAGCGGCCGGACGGATCGATGCAGATCGAGGATTGCGAGGCGATCTCGAAGGCCCTGTCGCCGGTGCTCGATGTCGCCGACCCGATCGACCGGGCCTACCGGCTGGAAATCTCCTCCCCCGGCATCGACCGGCCGCTGGTGCGCCGGTCCGATTTCGAGCGCTACGCCGGTCACCTCGTAAAAGTCGAGATGGCGGTCGCCCATCAGGGCCGCAAGCGATTCCGCGGCATCCTTCAGGGCGTTGAGGACAACGCGGTGCGCCTGCATCGAGACGGTGTCCAAAAGGACGACGATGCCGATGTCCTTTTGGTCATGGAGGACATCGCCGACGCCCGGCTGGTTCTGACCGACGAACTGATCGCGGAATCGATGCGCCGGGGCAAGATCGCAGAACGCGAGATGAAACAAAGCCTCGGAATTCTGCCGCCGCCTCCGCCGCACGCGAAAAAGAACGATCCGGCCAGGAGCAGCGCGCCGAAACCGAAACTCAAGAGCAACGCGAAAGCCCACAAGAAGAAGCCGCCGACGAATACCAAGGAACATCGCCTGGCCGCAGAAAGACTGCGGCGCGGTGAAATCGATCCCATCGAAGGAGAATGAGTCATGGCTGCTGTCAGCGCCAATAAAATCGAACTTCTGCAGATCGCCGACGCGGTTGCGCGCGAAAAATCCATCGACCGCGGCATCGTGATCGCGGCGATGGAGGACGCCATCGCCAAAGCGGCGCGGGCGCGCTACGGCAGCGAGACGGACGTTCATGCCGAGATCGATCCGAAGCGAGGCGAACTGCGGCTGTCGCGCCACATGCTGGTGGTCGAGCAGGTCGAGAACGCCTCGAACCAGATCTCGCTGAAGGATGCGCAGAGCGCCAACCCGGGCGCGCAGATCGGCGATACCATCGCCGACACGCTGCCACCGCTGGAATATGGCCGCATCGCCGCGCAGTCCGCCAAACAGGTGATCGTTCAGAAGGTGCGCGAAGCCGAGCGCGACCGGCAGTATCAGGAGTTCAAGGACCGCATCGGCGACATCGTCAACGGCGTCGTCAAGCGTGTCGAATACGGCAGTGTGATCGTCGACCTCGGCCGCGGCGAGGCCATCGTGCGCCGCGACGAGATGCTGCCCCGCGAGGTGTTCCGCAACGGCGACCGCGTCCGCGCCTATATCTTCGACGTGCGGCGCGAAACCCGCGGCCCGCAAATCTTCCTGTCGCGCACCCATCCGCAATTCATGGCGAAGCTGTTCGCGCAGGAAGTGCCCGAAATCTATGACGGCATCGTCGAGATCAAAGCAGTGGCGCGCGATCCCGGTTCTCGCGCGAAGATCGGCGTGATCTCCAGGGATTCCTCGGTCGATCCCGTCGGCGCCTGCGTCGGCATGCGCGGTTCGCGCGTTCAGGCGGTCGTCAATGAGTTGCAGGGCGAGAAGATCGACATCATTCCGTGGTCACCGGACATCGCGACGTTCGTCGTCAACGCGCTGGCGCCGGCGGAAGTCGCGAAGGTCGTGATCGACGAAGACCGTGAGCGGATCGAGGTCGTGGTCCCCGACACCAACAACCAGTTGTCGCTGGCGATCGGACGGCGCGGGCAGAACGTGCGCCTCGCCTCGCAACTGACCGGCTGGGACATCGACATCCTGACCGAGCAGGAGGAATCGGAGCGCCGTCAGGCCGACTTCGAGAATTCGACCCGCGTGTTCATGGAAGCGCTCAACGTCGACGAGGTCGTCGGCCAGTTGCTGGCGTCGGAAGGTTTTACCTCGGTTGAAGAGCTGACGTTGGTCGATGCGCGGGAACTCGTTGGCATCGAAGGATTCGATGACGAAACCGCGAACGAGCTGCAGAGCCGCGCCCGCGAATATCTGGAGCAGTTCGAGGCCGAACTGGAAAGCAGGCGCAAGGAGCTTGGCGTGGACGATGCCTTGAAGGCGGTGCCCGGCGTGACATCGAAGATGCTGGTGAAACTCGGCGAGAATGACGTCAAGACCGTCGAGGATCTGGCTGGCTGCGCCACCGACGATCTGGTCGGCTGGACCGAGCGCAAGGACGGCGAAGCGGTCAAGCACGCGGGCTATCTCGACGGCATCGAGATGTCGCAGGAGGACGCTGAAGCCATGATCATGCAGGCGCGCCTGATCGCCGGCTGGATCACAGAGGCCGACCTCGCAAAACCGGTCGAGGCCGACGCCCCCGAAGATCAACCGGCTTAAGGCGCGTGTTCCGCCAGAGTGGACACCGGTTTTGCGAGAAGAACTCGCGCCAATGACAAGGAAGTGCCTCGCGTGCTTGATATCGCCGACCCGGCAGATCTGGATGACGGACCGCGGACCAACAGGTCCGCGACGACACGGATGTGCGCGGTCACGCGGCAGGTGCGCCCGATCGACGAATTGATCCGGTTTGTGGTGTCGCCCGCGGGCGAGGTTATCGCCGACCTGAAACGCAAGCTTCCGGGCCGGGGCCTATGGGTTTCCGCATCGCATGCCGCGGTTGCAGATGCGGTGCGTCGTCACCAGTTTAGTAAAGGTTTCAAGCGGGACGTCCGCGTATCTGCGTCTCTGGCCGACGAGACCGGGCAGTCACTGATCCGCAGCGCGATCGACGCGCTGGCCATGGTCGCCAAGGCCGGTCAGGTCGTCTCCGGTTTTGGCAAGGTTGAGGACGCCCTCCTTCGGCGTCAGGCGGTCGTCCTGCTCCACGCCGCGGACGGCGCCGCCGATGGAATCCGGAAATTGGACGCTATTGTTAAGAAAACAACCTCGGATTCGAGCGAAACCCTGGAAATTCCGGTCATCACCGCGCTGGCTTCGGCAGAATTGGATTTGGCACTGGGGCGGTCAAATGTGATACATGCAGCCCTGCTCGGGGGCCCGGCGAGCAGGACGTTCCTGTCGCGCAGCCAGACCCTGGTCCGATACCGGGATGGCGGGCAGCGGCAAGGCAGCTGAACACGGCAAGATTTCTAACGACACGACCTGTGCGAACGCGTACAGCGCAACAAGATTGGGACTGCTGAATGGTTGATACGAAAAATCCTGGCGACAAGACGCTGAGCGTCAGCCCGAGCAAGCCCTTGACGCTCAAGCGCGTCGAGCAGGGCACCGTGCGCCAGAGTTTCAGCCATGGCCGTACCAAGCAGGTGGTGGTGGAAAAACGCGGCAAGCGCCGGATCGGCGGCGATGCTCCGGCCACTGAGCCGGCCGCGGCTGCCGAACCGGCGGTCGCCAAGACCCCCGCGGCCAAGGCCCCGCTGGCACGTCCCGCGACACCGGCCGCTCCGCGCACCAGTTCGGGCGTGGTGCTGCGGACATTGACCGAGGATGAGCGCACCGCGCGCGCCAGCGCTTTGGCCGAAGCCAAGGTCCGCGCCGAGGACGAGCGCCGGATCGCGGAAGCCGAGGCTGCGCGCCGCAACAGTAAGGAAGGCATCGAGCAGGCCGAGCGCGAGGCTGCCGAAGCCCGCCGCAAGGCCGAGGAAGAACGTCACCGCCAGGAAGAGGAAGCCAAACGCAAGGCCGAACTCGAAGCCAAGCGTCGTTTCGGCGAAACCGAGACCAAGGCCGCACCGGCCACGACCACCCGCGCAGCCCCGCCGGTGCGATCGACCGCTGTCGCCGCCGACGGCAGCGACGAGGAGGAAGCTCCCCGCGTAATCCGCCGCGGTCCCGGCGGCGTCGCACGTCCTGTGATCGCACCGAAACCGGCCGCCAAGCCGGCGCCCGCCAAGCAGCGCGGCCGTCTGACGCTCGTGACGGCGTTGAGCGCCGACGATGTGCGCGAGCGTTCGATTGCCTCGTTCCGCCGCCGCACCCAGCGCCTGAAGGGCCACGCCTCGAACGAACCGAAGGAAAAACTGATTCGCGAGGTCATCGTGCCGGAAGCGATCACCATCCAGGAACTCGCCAACCGCATGGCCGAGCGCGCGGTGGACGTGATCCGGATGCTGATGAAGCAGGGCGCGATGCACAAGATCACCGACGTGATCGATGCCGACACCGCGCAGCTCATCGCCGAAGAACTGGGCCACACCGTCAAGCGCGTCGCCGCAAGCGACGTCGAGGAAGGCCTGTTCGATGCGGTCGACGACTCCACCGATACCGAACTGCGCTCGCCGGTCGTCACCGTGATGGGTCACGTCGATCACGGCAAGACTTCGCTGCTCGATGCGCTGCGCCACGCCAACGTGGTGTCGGGCGAAGCCGGCGGCATCACTCAGCACATCGGCGCCTATCAGGTTACCTCGCCGGAGAGCGGCAAGAAGATCACCTTCATCGATACGCCCGGCCACGCCGCGTTCACCGCGATGCGCGCGCGCGGCGCCAAGGTCACCGACATCGTCATTCTGGTGGTTGCCGCCGATGACGGCGTCATGCCGCAGACCATCGAGGCCATCAATCACGCCAAGGCGGCAAAGGTCCCGATGATCATCGCGATCAACAAGATCGACAAGCCCGACGCGAAGCCCGAGCGGGTGCGTACCGAACTGCTGCAGTACGAGGTGCAGGTCGAATCGATGGGCGGCGAGGTCGTTGACGTCGAGGTCTCCGCCAAGAACAAGACCAACCTCGACAAGCTGCTCGAGATGATCGCCCTTCAGGCCGAACTGCTCGACCTCAAGACCAATGCATCGCGTCCTGCCGAAGGCACCGTGATCGAAGCCAAGCTGGATCGCGGCCGCGGCCCTGTTGCCACTGTGCTGGTCCAGCGCGGCACGCTGCGGGTCGGCGACATCATCGTGGCCGGCGCCGAGATGGGCCGCGTCCGGGCGCTGATCAACGATCAGGGCGAAACGGTTGATGAGGCCGGACCGTCGGTTCCAGTCGAGGTGCTCGGCTTCAACGGCCCGCCGGAAGCCGGCGACAGGCTTGCCGTGGTCGAAAACGAAGCGCGCGCGCGTCAGGTCACCAGCTACCGCGCCCATCAGAAACGCGAGAATGCCGCGGCCAATGTCTCCGGCATGCGTGGTTCGCTCGAGCAGATGATGTCGCAGCTCAAGACCACGGGCCGCAAGGACTTCCCGCTAATCATCAAGGCAGACGTGCAGGGCTCGCTCGAAGCCATCCTCGGCTCGTTGGAAAAGCTTGGCACCGACGAGGTTGCCGCGCGCATCCTGCATGCGGGCGTCGGCGGCATCTCGGAATCCGACGTAACGCTGGCGGAGGGCTTCAACGCCGCCATCATCGGATTCAGCGTTCGCGCCAACAAGGAAGCGGCCGCCGCCGCCAAGCGTAACGGCATCGAAATCCGCTACTACAACATCATCTACGATCTCGTGGACGACGTGAAAAAAGCAATGTCGGGCCTGCTCGCGCCGACGCTGCGCGAGACCATGCTGGGCAATGCGCAGATCCTGGAAGTGTTCAACATCTCCAAGGTCGGCAAGGTGGCGGGTTGCCGCGTCACTGACGGAACCGTGGAACGCGGCGCCAATGTGCGCCTGATCCGCGACAACGTCGTGGTTCACGAAGGCAAGCTGTCGACGCTGAAGCGTTTCAAGGACGAAGTGAAGGAAGTTCAGTCAGGCCAGGAATGCGGCATGGCGTTTGAGACCTACGGCGACATGCGCCCCGGCGACGTTATCGAGTGCTATCGGGTGGAGACCATTCAGCGCTCGCTGTGAGTCCAAATCTCACAGCGAACCTGGCTTAGGTAGCTGTCATGCTCCGCGGAGGCGGAGCATCCAGTAATCCGTAAACTCATTGAGACTTCGGAATACTGGATCATCCGCATTCGCGGATGATGACGACAATTGGATTTCTGTTCATGCCGCGCCACCACAAAAAAGATTCCACTTCCGGCGGCTCGCAGCGCCAGTTGCGCGTTGGCGAAACCGTGCGTCACGCGATCGCCGAGATTCTCGCGCAAGGTCACGTCCACGATCCCGTGCTTGAAGGACACCTCATCACCGTACCGGAAGTCCGCATGTCCCCCGACCTCAAGCTCGCGACAATCTACGTGATGCCGCTCGGCGGCCGCGACACAACTGCGGTGATCGATGCGCTCGACAACAACAGGAAGTATTTGCGCGGCGAGATCGCGCGGCGCGTTAACCTGAAATTTGCACCTGACCTCCGCTTCCGCGCCGACGAACGATTCGACGAAGCGGAACGTATCGAGACATTACTGAGAACACCTGCGGTGCAGCGAGACCTCAAGACAGAATCGGACGAAGAGTAATGGCCGCAATCGTGCCAGGGCGCGTAAACGAGTCGCAAAACGACGACTTGCGCGACGCTGACAAAAATAATTATGCGGCCGACAACAATTCTCTTGAGGCGCCGCCCCGGAATGAGGACGGCTCCCTCTCCCACAGCGCTGAAGCAAGCCCTCTCCCGGCGGGTCATGCTCGCCGACCTCCCCCACAAGCGGGAGAGGTAAGAAAGAACAATCAGCCGCGCCGCGACAAGCGCGATGTGCACGGCTGGGTCATTCTCGACAAGCCGATCGGCATGACCTCGACCCATGCGGTGGCAGTCGTGAAACGGCTGTTTTCGGCGAAGCGCGCCGGGCACGCCGGTACGCTTGATCCGTTGGCCTCGGGCGGTCTGCCGATCGCGCTCGGCGAAGCCACCAAGACGGTTCCCTTCGTCATGGACGGCCGCAAGCGCTACCGCTTTACGGTGCAATGGGGCGAGGAACGCGATACCGACG
>JBDTCP010000186.1:0-7900 GCA_039923555.1 Nitrobacter sp. | reverse complement strand
AGGGCCGGGGTGATCATCGCCAGCCAACCCGCTATCGCTCCCCGTAACCCTGCGACGAAGTAGCCAACGCTAACGACATACAGGCCCACCGGTCCCGGCGAGCTGCGCGTAATGACCACCGCCTCGTCGAGCTGTTCGTTGGTCAGCACATGGTAGTGGTTCACGAGGCTGTCTTGTATCACGGACAGCGAAGCGAGCCCCGCGAAGGCTGTCACGGTGCCCTTGAGGAGCACCAGATAGAGCAACACGATGTTCATACTTGACGCTCCTGCAGGAAGAAGCCGACCACCGCAGCGAGCAACAGCACCTCGATGGGCGGGATGTGCAGGACGGCATCAAGCGCGAACGCCACCGCCGCAGTGACGATCACCCGCGCCCTCGCTCCGGGCTTGTAAATCGGGTGGGCGATGGTCCAACAGGTCTTGACCGTGATGGCGACAGCGGCAGCGACAGCGCCTTGAAGGGCCGCCTGGACAAGCGTGTTGTCCTGCCACTCGCTGAATAGCGCGGTGATGAAGACCACCAGGAGAGTGCACGGAATCGACGCGGCCAGCAGCGCGACGATAGCGCCCGGCAAGCGTCCCAGAAGCCATCCGATACCGGTACAGAAAGCCAGGAGATTGGTGCCCGGCGTCAGCCTCGCGAGTGCGAAGGACAGCGTGAACTTGGGGTCGTCCACCCATCTCCGTTTTTCGACAATCTCGCGGTGAATGACTGCGGTTGTCGCGCTGCCACCTCCAAGGGTCAGGTTCGCATATCTCGCGAATACAGAGCCGAGCTTGGCAAGGCTAGGCGCGGCAATGGGCGCTTGCTTGGATTCAGACATGGCGGCTCACGACGGACTAAGACGCTCAGCGCCTCGGAAAAATGGTCCCGTGTCCCGACGTGGCGGTCTGCTGCACAAGCAAGCTTACGGCAAGCTGTGGGGCATGACTTACAATAGCACGCAACCGTCAGCCGCTCAACTCGAGCGTTGACGCGCCCAATTTCATGCGCGGCACCAGTGTTTGACGCACCGTAACCGAGTTCTCATCAACTAATACCATCACGCAATCCGCGACGACCGGATTTGAAGGTCAGTTGACAGAATCAAAAGGCAGGATGGAGATGGTTTCGCCTTGACCGTCACGGATGGTGACGCACATCCCTTTGGTCGTCAGATCGGGCATGTCCGCAAGCATCTCGCGGGCCAGAAGAGTCCCGTACATGACGGCCTCGTCATGGGTCGCTAGCTGAACCTCGATGGGCTTCGATTCGCGATCGGTCAGGTCGGTGATGATGTAACTGAAAGTCTGCATGATTGGCCGAATGCTCTAAGGTGGTTGTCCTAGCGTAATATCTGGCCGTTTACAACGGCCAAGAAAAAGGGGCCTCGCTGGAGCGAGATCTCATTATTTGCTGCTGCGTTGATATCTGTTCGGGAGGGCGGCTATTGCTCTGTTTTTCTGTCCGCTCCTTAGACTATCCCGCGTCCTGCGGCTAGTCCGGATCGCGTCCGTCTCTTTGGAAAGGATTGACGTATCCCGCGCCAGATAGCGTTGGGCACGCGCAGTCTCGACGCCGCGCAGACCTCATCAGGGCAATGGAATATATCGGGTTGGTGAGATGCTTCAGCCGCGCAAGGAGGGTCAACAAACCATCAGGCCGTAGCGGCCAGATGCTCACGCAATGCCGCTTTCAGGCCTTGGTATTCTCCCCTGTCCGGCGTCGCCACATAGTCCGACACCATGGCGCGGAGTTCGTCTCCCTTGACCTCGAGCTTTTTGGCCGTGAGCGCTACGACAAGGCCCTCCGTAAATGCGTCAACCGCGATGCGAGCGGCATCGGCTTCGCTAATGGTCGTCATGTCTAGGGTCTCCTGTGTCCGTGTGCTGGAGTGCATGCGCTTCCCACAAGAAAGCCCCTCAGCGCCAAAGCCAATGCCTGTCCGGTTGATCGCTAACTGGGCGAGGACAGGTCTGGATTTTTCCTGGATTTTCTAAATTCCGAAGTCTCCGAACGCAAGGGATAAGGAAGCGACCTTTGGTGAAACATCGCAACCTGCCGACGCTGCCGCGGTTTTGATATTGTCGAAAGGCGGACAGTCGTAATACGCGGGAGACGCCAAGGTCAGCGAAGTCTTGTAAAATAATCCAGATTTATCAGAGCATTGGAAAGTATTTGGTAGCCATTGAGCGTCGCGCCCGAAGCCGGACGTCCGGGTTCTTCGAACGCCTCGCCTCTCGTTTGTTGACGATTTCAACGATAGTTTAGCGCTCACATCGATTCGACGAGGCCGAGACATCATGACCATCCGCCTGCACCGCGGCGATCTGCCGGACCAGGACCTCAAGCGCTATACTCATTCAGCGGCGATCGACACCGAGACCCTGGGCCTCAATCCGCATCGCGACCGGCTGTGCGTGGTGCAGATATCGCCTGGCGACGGCTCAGCCGACGTGATCCAGATCGCGCGCGATCAGACAGAAGCGCCAAACCTGAAGGCGCTTCTCGCCGATCCCACCATCGTCAAGATCTTTCACTTCGCGCGCTTCGATCTCGCCGCGCTCTCCAACGCCTTCGGCGTGATGCCGCAACCGATCTACTGCACCAAGATCGCCTCGCGGCTGATCCGCACCTACACCGATCGTCATGGCTTGAAGGACCTGGTGCGCGAGTTGCTCAACATCGATCTGTCGAAGCAGCAGCAATCGAGCGACTGGGGCTCGCAGACGCTGAGCGATGCGCAGCTCACATACGCCGCCTCCGATGTTTTGCATCTGCACGCCTTGCGCGACAAGCTCGATGCTATGCTGGCGCGCGAGGATCGCACCGGGCTGGCGCGGGCGTGTTTCGAATTCCTGCCGACACGGGCTAGGCTCGATCTCGCCGGCTGGGAGGCCGAGGATATTTTCGCGCATTCGTGACCCGCGCCGCACGGGCCTAGCCGCCGCCCGGCTGGAACGCGGTCCCGCCCCGTTTCGGTCATACTCCTCGTCCCCGGTGGGACCGAGACGCGCCCTTCACGGTGAGTTCAGCCGTCGCTTCCAGAATCCCGTTGCGGCAGCGAATCGCCATGCCAAAGGTATCGGATACGCTGAGCCGGCTGCGAAACGCCCGGATTCGCGGTAGAATAATCAGAACAGGCGCCTGGAGCAGCGGTGTATTCGGTTCAGATCCCCACCTATCAAGGCGGAATGCAAGCCGGTCTGGAGGCCCGTTTCGCCCGCGCGGCACGCCACAGCCGCATGGTGCGGGCGCTGCGGATCGCGGTGCCGGCGGTGGTCGGCCTGGTGATGGCCGCGCTGATCGCGATCTCGATCTTCAATCCGTTCCGTGCGCTGTCGAAGCTGCCGCTTGAAATGGACAATCTTGTCGTCTCCGGCACCAAGGTCACGATGGAGTCGCCGCACCTTTCCGGTTTCACGCCGGACAAGCGGCCCTATGAGCTGCAGGCCAAGACGGCGACGCAGGACATCACCGATCCCGATCATGTCGAACTCCATACCTTGCGCGCCAAGGTGCTGATGGAAGATCGCTCGACGGTGACGCTGGATTCCCGCACCGGATTGTTCAATACGAAAACGCAGGTGCTCGACCTGCACAAGGATATCTTCATGCAGTCTTCGACGGGATACGAAGCGCGGCTGAGCCATGCGCTGGTCGATATGGGTCAGGGCACCGTCACGTCGGACCAACCCGTCGATGTCAAATTGCTGAACGGGACGCTGACCGCCGACACCATGAAGGTCACCGAAAAAGGCGACGTGGTGCGTTTTGATAGGAATGTCGTGATGCATCTGATCATGGATCATCCTGTCGCCCCGCCGGCCAGCGACGATCCGGCAAGCGAAGAGCCGGAACCACCGCCCGCCGCCGCGGAACGCCCGCACGCGTCGCGCAGTCCGTCGCACAAGCCCGGCAATACGAAATGAATCCAGCCATGCAGAATTATCGCCATCTCTCGCGGACGACCCGCATCGCCTGCTTGCTGGGTGGCGGATTGATCGGCTTCGCCGTGATGGCAGCCGGCGAAGCGGCCGGGCAAAGTGCGATGCAGGGTGTACCGAACGCAATGCAGGGCTTTTCCCAAAATCGCGATCAGCCGATCCAGATCGAGGCCGCATCGCTGGAGATGCGCGACAAGAAAAAGGAGGCGACCTTCTCCGGCAACGTCAAGGTGGTGCAGGGCGACACCACGATGACGTCGAAGATTCTCGTGGTCTATTATGAAGGCGGCAATTCGGCCAATGCCAAGGGCAACGCGCCGGTGAAGACGGCGATGACCTCGGCGACGCCGGGGCCGGCGGGCACATCCTCGATCAAGCGGCTGGAGGCCAAAGGCAACGTGGTGGTAACCCAGAATGATCAGGTTGTGACCGGCGAGACCGCCGTGTTCGACACCAGGACCAATCTGGTCACCATGCTCGGCAGGGTCGTGCTGACAAAAGGCAAGAACGTGCTGCGCGGCGACAAGCTGATGGTGGACATGACCACGGGCGTGTCGCGCGTCGAATCGAAAAATGGGCGGGTGCAGGGCCTGTTTCAGTCCTCCGGACAGGGCGGGCCGCCGTCCGGACCAGTGCCGCTTTCCGGATCCTCACAAAAACACAAATGATATCAATAAATTGTCAAAGGATCGGAGGCAAGAGGTTGAACCTGCCGCCGCCCGTTTGTATCTACGGCGAGCGGAGTTGAAACCGCGGCGGCGGAGTCGGGGTTTGGAGTTCCGGCGTTTCGCTGGGCAACGGCGGTTTCCTCATTCATGTTGATGCGGCGAATCAGTCGAGTGCCGCGGCGTGCTGGCGGATGACCGTGAGGGGCTGAGCGAAACGCCTATGGTGGATATCTTCAACGTGTTTCGCAAACGGCCGCCGAAGCGCGGACCGCAGGGATTCGCGCGGAGACAGGGGGACATCACGGCGCTCGGCGATACCATCGGTGACCTGCTGACCACTCCAGTTCGCGACGCGCCTCCGATCGCGCGCGGAACTCCTCGCGACGTTCCGTCCGCCCCGCCCGTTCCGCAAGCCCGGCCGCCGGCGCGCTCAGCGCCTGAAACTACGCGGGCGGAAGCTCCCCGTCCGCGCATGGCCACCAATGGCGCAGTTGCACCGAGGACGGCGACGCGTCCCGGCTACCTGGCCGTGCATGGTGTGGAAAAAAGTTTCGGCTCGCGTCAGGTCGTGCGAGGCGTCAGCATCTATGTCCGGCGCGGCGAGGCGGTCGGGCTGTTGGGTCCGAACGGCGCAGGCAAGACCACCGTATTCTACATGATCACCGGCCTGATCCCGGCGGATCGCGGCGCGATCGAACTCGACGGTCATGACGTGACGAAGCTGCCGATGTATCAGCGGGCGCGGCTCGGCATCGGCTACCTGCCGCAGGAAGCCTCGATCTTCCGCGGCCTCAGCGTCGAACAGAACATTCGCGCCGTGCTCGAGGTTGTCGAGCCGAACAAGAAGAAGCGCGAGGCCGAGCTCGATGCGTTGCTCGAGGAATTCAACATCGCGCGCCTGCGCAAGACGCCGTCGATCGCGCTGTCCGGCGGCGAGCGGCGGCGCGTGGAAATTGCGCGCGCGCTGGCGACACGTCCGAACTACATGCTGCTGGACGAACCGTTCGCCGGCATCGACCCGATCGCGGTCGGCGACATCCAGGACCTCGTGCGCCATCTGACCAATCGCGGAATCGGCGTGCTGATCACCGACCATAACGTCCGCGAAACGCTCGGACTGACCGACCGCGCCTACATCGTCTACGCCGGCGAAATCCTGACCGAGGGCAGCCCCGACGAGATCGTCAACGATCCCGATGTGCGGCGTCTCTACCTCGGCGAGGAATTTCGGCTGTAGCGGGTCGTTCAAAAACGCTCCGCTGTCGGATGCCGCGAGAGCGGCGATTCGGGATGATGCGACAACAACCGCTCGCGGATTTCCAGACCACCAGGCCGTATACATCGCCTCCGGAAAGGGATAAGCAAGAATCGGACCAATTCCGAATCGAATCGTGCCTCCATGGCGCTGACGCAGAGATTAGAATTCCGCCAGTCCCAGTCGCTGGTGATGACGCCGCAGCTCATGCAGGCGATCAAGCTGCTGCAACTGTCGAATCTCGACCTTGCCGCGTTTGTCGAGGAGGAACTGGAACGCAACCCGTTGCTCGAACATGCCAGCGAGGGCCCCGAGCCCGTAGTGGAACCCACAGCCAGCAGGGCCGGGTCGTCGGACGGCGACGAACCGTCGGCGTTCGGGGACGACGGCACAAGCGAACGCTTCGGCAGCCAGGATTCCGAACCTGCGCCGGAAGAGTGGATGAACCGCGATCTCGGCAGCCGCACCGACATCGAGCAGACTTTCGACAGCGGCCTTGAAAACGTCTTTCCGGAAGAGCCGGCTGAGGCCGCGGCGCGGACCGCGCAGGATGCCGCGCCGACCGCGTTCACCGAATGGGGCGGCGGTGCCTCGAATGACGATGACTACAATCTCGAGGCCTTCGTCGCGGCCGAAGTGACGCTCAGCGCGCATCTGGCCGAACAACTCGCGGTCGCCGTCACGGCGCCGGCGCAGCGCATGATCGGACAATATCTGATCGATCTCGTCGACGACGCCGGTTATTTGCCGGCCGATCTCGGCGACGTCGGCGATAAGCTCGGCGCCGGCGCGGGCGACGTCGCAGCGGTTCTCGCGGTGCTGCAGACGTTCGATCCGCCGGGGATCTGTGCCCGCAATTTGAGCGAATGCCTTGCGATTCAGTTGCGCGATAAGGATCGCTACGATCCGGCGATGCAGGCGCTGATCGAGCATCTCGAGCTGCTGGCCAGGCGCGACTACGCAGCCTTGCGCAGGATCTGCGGCGGCGACGACGAAGACCTCGCCGGCATGATCGCTGAAATCCGTCATCTCGATCCCAAGCCGGGCTTGAGGTTCGGCACCACGCGCGCGCAGACCGTGGTGCCGGATGTGTATGTGCGGCCAGGTCCGGACGGCGGCTGGCTGGTGGAGCTCAACAGCGATACCCTGCCGCGCGTGTTGGTTAACCAGACCTATTACGCCGAACTGTCGAAGACCATCCGCAAGGACGGCGACAAGTCCTATTTCACCGACTGCCTGCAAAATGCAACCTGGCTGGTCCGCGCGCTCGATCAGCGCGCCCGCACCATTCTCAAGGTCGCGACCGAAATCGTGCGTCAGCAGGACGGCTTTTTCACCTCCGGCGTTGCTCACCTGCGGCCACTCAATCTCAAGACCGTAGCGGATGCGATCCAGATGCATGAATCGACGGTGTCCCGCGTCACCGCCAACAAGTACATGGCGACAAATCGCGGCATCTTCGAGCTGAAATATTTCTTCACCGCGTCGATCGCGGCGGCCGACGGCGGCGACGCCCATTCGGCCGAAGCCGTCCGTCATCATATCAGGCGATTGATTGATGCGGAAAAAACATCCAGTATCTTGTCGGATGATACCATCGTGGAGCGCTTGCGCGAAGCAGGAATTGATATTGCGCGCCGCACAGTGGCAAAATACCGCGAGGCGATGCGCATTCCATCCTCGGTGCAGCGCCGCCGCGACAAGCAGAGTGTGTTCGGCAATGCGTTATCCGCATCCGCTCCGGCCCTCGACTGACAATTCCGTGGCATCTGCCATCGCGACGCAGCGCAGGCTTGATTGCGCCCACATCCATCGAGATACTGAGAATCGCTGGCGTGTTTTTCGACGAAGTGGATTCCGGTTCGCCGAAAGAGACGCTCAGCGTTGTCATCGTGTCGTCCGGTCACAAACCCGGTTGCCAGACGACGCGCCACTCGTGACGAATCGAGGTACGACATGACCATCCGAATCTCAGGCAAGAGCATCAATGTCGGCGAGGCGCTGCGCGGGCGCCTCAGCGGTCGCACGGATGAAGTTCTCCGAAAATA
>JBDTCP010000185.1:0-6159 GCA_039923555.1 Nitrobacter sp. | reverse complement strand
TGACCCACCGCGGCCGGCCGGTGGATCCCTCGAAGATCACGCGCGTCGCCCTGATGACGGTGGAAGGCGAGAACGACGACATTTCGGGGCTCGGCCAGACCGAAGCGACCCACACGCTGTGCACATCGATCCCGAACAGCCGACGGGTGCACTACGTGCAAAAAGGCGTCGGCCACTACGGCGTGTTCAACGGCTCGCGGTTCAAGTCGGAAATCGTACCGCGCATCAACGATTTCATATTGTCGAGCGCCACGCGGCCCACGCAACCTGCACCTACCGCTGCTGCGGAGTGAATCGGACAGCGTGAAGCGCTGTTCGGATCGTGCTGGCCTGCTCCGCCCAGGTCCGGCTAAGCCGCTGACACCTCAGGCGATCAGTCTTTGGCCACGCCTTAAAGGAATGAACTCAGTCTCATGGTTTGCGGAGCTGGTTTTCGTCAAATGAACCACAAAAATTTTGTTCCTAGGCCCATCCTGTAGGGGAACAGAGACCAATCACCCCTGTATATTGGGCAAATGATTTGTTTTTGCGCCGAGCGATTTGACTGGCGGCGGATATGGCAGAATCCGGGCGGTACCCCCGCCTCCGGAATTGCTGATATGGCCCGCGCACTCCTCTATCGACGTCCCGCCGAACCGTCCCGGCTTCTGGTCAAGCACGGTTCGCAAATCTATTCCGTGCGCTTACGTCGGCATCGCCGCGCGCGCCGCTATACCTTGCGAATCCATCCGAGCGACCGCGAAGCGATTTTGACCATGCCACCGCGAGGAACGCTCGCGGACGCCAAGGATTTTGCGCAACGCCACGGCGGCTGGATCGCGGCACGTCTCGGACGTCTACCGAAGGCGGCGCCGTTCCATCACGGCGCGGTCATTCCGCTGCGCGGTATCGCTCACCGGATCGTGCATCGCGCCGGCGAACGCGGCACGGTCTGGACCGAAACACGCGACAGCGGCGAACGCATTCTCTGTGTCGCCGGCGGCCTCGAACATCTCGACCGGCGTGTGCATGATTTTCTGAAGCGCGAAGCCCGGCGAGAGTTGCAAAAGGCCGCGCAACGCTATGCCGATGCGCTGGGCGTCAAGGTCAAGCGTCTTTCGATCCGCGATCAGTCGAGCCGCTGGGGATCATGCACCTCGGCGGGATCGCTGTCGTTCTCCTGGCGGCTCATCCTCGCGCCGCCGTTCGTGCTGGACTATCTCGCCGCCCACGAGGTCGCACACCTCGTTGAAATGAATCACTCTCTGCGGTTCTGGAAGGTAGTGGCGCGGATCTGCAATCACGTCGAGCGGGCGAAGAGGTGGCTCGACGCCGAAGGCAACGATCTCCATCGCTATGGCATTGGGGACTGACAAGCTCGTCGCGGCCCGTTGACTCTCTTTTCGTCATTCCGGGGCACGAGCCCTTTGCGAGCGAACCCGGAATCCATAACCCCTGTGGTTGCTTTGTTCGAAAAATTCGCACGGGGAGTATGGATTCCGGACAACCGCTCCCGCGGTTTCCGGAATGACCAAGTGGGGTTTTATAGACTTAGCGCCCTCCAAACAGCCGGTCCATCAGCCAGCCGTCGAGCCCTCCCGCAGCTTCCGGCCGCACGTTGGTCCGGACCGGCTGAGGCCGGCCGCCGACGGACGGCGAAGAGGCGGCAGCCGGTGCGGTGACCTGCCGGCCGAGTTGCGCGACGTTCGGCAGGAAGCCGCCCTGCTGGGTGCCGGGGATCGGTTCGGGCCGCATGTCCTGATGCGCGGCGCGCATGAAGCGCGTCCAGACCTCCACCGGCAGGCCGCCGCCGGTGGCCTTGCGGGTCGGCGTGTTGTCGTCGTTGCCGAGCCACACCCCGGTCACGAGTTTCGCGGTGTAGCCGATGAACCACGCATCGCGAAAATCCTGGCTGGTGCCGGTCTTGCCGGCGGCCGTCCATCCGGGGATGTCGGCCTTGCGCGCGGTACCGCTGATCAGCGTCTGCTCCATCATGGTATTCATCATCGCGACGCTGCGCGGCTCGATCACCCGGTCGGATGCGTCCTGCGGGCGTGCGTAGAGAAGTTTGTTGCCATCGACGGTGCGGATGCGATCGACGATATGGGGGCTGGCGGCAAAGCCGCCATTGGCGAACGGAACATAGGCGCCGACCAGTTCCAGTGGTGACACCTCGGAGGTGCCGAGTGCGATCGAGGCGTTCGGCTCGAGTTTTGATGTAATGCCGAGCCGGTGCGCGGTGCGGACCACGCTCGCGGCGCCGACCTCCAGTCCGAGCCGGACCGCGACGGTATTCAGCGACATCGCGAGCGCCTGGGTCAGCGTCACCGCGCCAAAATATTCGTGGCCGTAGTTTTCCGGCCGCCAGCCCTTGATATCGAGCGGAGCGTCCTGCCGGATCGTCTCGGGCGTCAGTCCGGCCTCGATCGCGGTGAGATACACAAACGGTTTGAACGCGGAGCCGGGCTGGCGCTTCGCGGTGACCGCGCGGTTGAACTGGCTGTCGGCGTAGTTGCGTCCGCCGACCATGGCGCGGACCGCGCCGTCGGGCGTCATCGCCACCAGCGCGCCCTGGCTGACATTGAACTTGACGCTTTTTGCGGCCAGTTCGTCGATCACGGCAGCTTCCGCCACGCTCTGCAATTTCGGATCGATGGTGGTTTCGACCACGACGCTCTGATCGATTTGGCCGACGAGATCGTCGAGCACTTCTCCGACCCAGTCGGCGACATAATTGATGGTGCCGGCGCCGACCGGCTTCACGGCGTAGGAGGGATGGGCGCTGGTGGCGCGCGCCTGTTGTTCGGTGATGAATTTCGCGTCCGCCATCGCCCCGAGCACGATTCTTGCGCGGGCTTCGGCGCCTTCCGGATTGCGGTCCGGCGCCAGCCGCGACGGCGACTTGACGAGGCCGGCCAGCATCGCGGCCTCGGCGAGCGTGACGTTTTTCGCGGACTTTCCAAAATACTTCTGCGCGGCCGCCTCGACGCCATAAGCGCCGGAGCCGAAGTAGACCCGGTTGAGGTAAAGTTCGAGAATCTGCGCCTTGGTATGTTTCCGCTCCAGCCAGAGCGCGAGCTCGACCTCCTGAAGTTTTCGCGCAAGCGTCCGCTCTTGAGTGAGGAACAGGTTCTTGGCGAGTTGCTGTGTCAGCGTCGAGCCGCCCTGCGACACGCCCCGGTGGACGATGTTGGCAACGGCTGCGCGCAGGATGCCGAGCGGATCGACGCCATAGTGCGAATAGAAGCGGCGGTCTTCGATCGCGATGAAGGCCTTCGGCAAATAGGGCGGCAGGTCCTTGAGCGAGACGTTGCTTCCGGCCATTTCGCCGCGCGTTGCCAGCACGCTGCCGTCCGCGCCAACGATCTTGATAGTCGGCGGACGTTTTGGGATTTCGAGCGACTGGATCGGCGGCAGATGCGCGCCGACATAGATCACCACGCCGACGATGGCGATGGCCGCCCACAGAGCGAGCACGGCGCCCCAGTAGACCAGTCGGGACAGGCGGACGCGCATCCGCTTTTTCGCTCGTCCGGTGCGGCTTTTCCGGTCAGGCGCCGGCTTGCGCTCGCGCGATCCGCCGCCGCCTGAACTGGCGGCCTTGCGCGGCGCCGTGCGCTTGGCCGGCATGTCGTCGGCGACCGTGACACGATCGAGCGGATTGAGACGCAATTCCGCGAGTGAAGCGGCAAATCCGCCGAAAACCGGCTCCTTGCGGCCGCCGCGCTTTTTTCGTCCCCACGCCATACGCAACAACGCTCACGCCAACCCTGCCGCACGCTAGCGTTCCGGGTTTAAGAGGCGGTTACCCGAAACGTAAGATTAGGGGCTAAGGCGGCCGCCAGATGAAAACGGCAGCGTTTGCAACGCCGCCGATCATGTTTTGAGTTTAGAGGACGTTCGCAGTCCTCAGATAATGCGCTGTTCTAACCACTCGCATCGTCGGTGATGATCGGTCCGAACAGTTCCCAACGCTCGCCGTTGAATCGCATCATCTGCATCTGCTTGTTGACGCGGTAATCGTCCGGCGTCGTGCTGATCGTGATGCCGGGCAGCAACAGATCGAGGCTGACGTCGTTCAGGTTGGTGGCCTGTTTCATGACGTTCGCCCGCGTGAGATCGTCGCCGCACTGGTTCAGCACATGCACCAGCAATTGCGCGGTGCTGTAACCATACGAATTGAAGTTCGAGTTCTTGTCGCCCTCCGGATAGTACGCCGCCATGAAGGCGAAGTACCTTTTCATGCCGGGATCATCCTTCCACTGCGGATCGAGCGGGTCCTTGCCGTAGTTGGTACTGATGATACCTTTCGACGCTTCGAGGCCCGCCGGCTTCAACACCGCGCCCACCGAGGTCGCGTTGATGTCGAGGATGTGCACCGGGTTCCAGCCGATCTCGAAGTTCTTCTTGATCGCTTGCGCCGCCTGCTTCGGGGTCGAGGCGCTGAGGAGCAGCGTGGCGCCGGCAGCACGGAGCTTCAGAATCTGCGAATCAATGGTCGGATCGGACGTCTCATAGGACGCTTCGCTGACGATCATCTGGGAGGCCTTGCCCCCAAGGCCGGATTTCAAACCGTTGAGGTACTCCTTGCCGACATCGTCATTCTGGTAGAGCACGCCGATCCTGGCATCCGGATGGTTCTTGAGGATGTACCGGCCGTAGATGCGTCCTTCGACGAAGTAGCTGGGGTTGAAGCCGATGGTCCACGGATAGTTCTTCGGATCGCTGAAGCGCGAGGCTCCGGTGGCGACAAAGAGCTGCGGGATCTTCCTGGCATTCAGATACTTCTGAACGGCGGCATTCGGCGGCGTTCCGATGAGTTGGAAGGTCAGCAGCACCTCGTCGCTCTCGACCAGCTTGCGAATCTGCTCGACGGTCTTCGGCGGGCTGTAGGCGTCGTCATACTGGATCAGGTTGATCTTGCGTCCGTTAACGCCACCCCGGTCGTTAACCATCTTCATGTAGGCCGCCTGCGCCTTGCCGATGGTCGCGTAAGCCGAGACGGGGCCGCTGAACGGCAACGTCTGGCCGACCTTGATTTCGGTGTCGGTGGCGCCGATGTCGTATTTCTTCTGGGCGGAGGCCGGCAAGACCGACAATGCGATCGCCAGTGCCGAGGCCGCGGCCAAGCGGAGCGTGCTGCCCTTCATTGGATTGCTCATCATGATGCTCCCTCATGCATGATTGTGCCGACGATCCTTTCCAGCCGGTTTACGGGCCGCCGTTGTCGGCCTGAATAAAGGCCAAAGGCCTTGCAAAGCGGTGCCTGCGCGGAAGTCAGGCGGCGGGTTGTTCCGCCGCATCGCCATTGGCGAGCAGATGGATCAGCGCGCGCTTGATCGCGGCCTGCCGCGTCGGGGCGGTGATCTGGGCGCCGAGCAGTTCGGTGACGTAGAACACGTCGCGCGCACGCTCACCGAATGTCGCCACATGGGCGGATGCGATGTTGAGGTTGAGCTTCGAGATTGCCGTGGTGAGCTGGAACAACAGGCCGGGGCGATCCAGCCCTGAAACCTCGATCACGGTATGGCGGTCCGACCACTGATTGTTGACGATGACCTCGGGTTCGACCACGAATGGCCGCAGCCTGGTCTTTCCGGCCGCGCGGCGCGCCACCGCGTCGGGCAATCGCAGCCGGCCCTCGAGCACCTGCTCAATGGTCTCGCCGATGCGGGTGGCGCGTCGGCCCTCGTCCTCGTCGCGGTCGTATTCACGGGAGATCGCGATAGTATCGAGCGCCTGTCCGTCGGTGGTCGTATAGATCTGCGCATCGACGATGTTGGCGCCGGCCGAAGCGCACGCTCCGGCGATGATCGACAGCAGCCAGGGATGGTCGGCGGTGAGGATCGTCAGCTCGGTGACGCTACGCGCCTCGTCGAAGCCGACATTGATGTTGAGTTTCTGGCCGCTTTGCTCGCTGGCGCGCAGGAAACGCGCGTGTCTGATTTTGTGCGCGAGGTCGACCTTGAGCCAGTAGGCCGGATAATGCCGCGCAATATAGGCATTGAGTTCCTGTTCCGACCATTCAGTAAAGGCGGTGCGGAACTCGGCCTGGGCCGCCGCGATCCGCTGGACGCGATTGACCTCGGAGAAGCCGCCGGTCAGCACCGGTTCGGTCTCATAATAAAGAGTGCGCAGCAGTTGCGCCTTCCAGCCGTTCCAGACGCCGGGGCCGACGCC
>JBDTCP010000184.1:0-10242 GCA_039923555.1 Nitrobacter sp. | reverse complement strand
CACTGTTATTGGTGATGCTGGCGCTGCCCGCCATGCTGCTGTAGGCGAATTGCAGGAAACCGTTGTTAGTAATGCTGGCATTGCCGGCCGTGCTGGTATCGAAGAACTGCAGGACACTGTTATTCGTGATGCTTGCGCTGCCGGCCGTGCTGGCGCTGTAGAAGTGCAGGCCACCGATATTGGTAATGCTGGCGTTGCCGGCCGTGCTGGTATTGAAGAACTCCAGGACACTGTTGCTCGTGATGCTTGCGCTGCCGGCCGTGCTGCCGCTGTAGAAGTACATGTCACCGTTATTGGTGATGCTGGCGTTGCCGGCCGTGCTGGTGTCGGAGAACTCCATGACACTGTTATTAGTATTAGCGATGCTGGCGCTGCCGGCCGTGCTGCTGTTGGCGAATTGCAGGAAATTGTTGTTAGTGATGCTGACGCTGCCGCCGTTGACGACGATCCCGGCGCCAGCGAAGATCAGAGAATGGCTGTTCGTGAAGGAATAATTCGAAGCGCCGGCGTCGAAGGTCCACCCGCCCAGGGTGGTGTCACTCGCGAATGTAATGTTCGTGCCGGTCGATGTGCCGAACGATGCGGTGCCGGTCGGCACGGCGGCCGGGGTCCAGTTCGCCGCGTCATTAAAATCGCTGCTGGGCGGAGCGGCGAGCCAACTGGCATTCTGCGCTGCCCCTGGCGCTGCCCACGTCAACGCCAAAGCGAGCCATGCCCCCAGGCCCGTCTCGTATATTAGCAGCCTGCCCATGCCCCGTTCCTCCGGCTGCGTGCTGGAGGTCGCCAGCAAAGCCGTGACCGAATCGCGTAACTGATATTACTTACCTATGGCTAATATTGTCTTACCCGCCTCCGATCGGGCATCCCGCACCGCTCTTGACCAGGCAGAACGTTCCGATTCTCAGCCGCGGTGTTGCACTTCGGTGACGCATTTAACGGTATCCTGCTATGCAGCACCCCGCTACGCAGAGACGCCTTGCAAACACCGAGGAATTTGCACGTCGTGACGTCTGTCATGCATGTCGCTGTCGAGCTTCAACTTCCACGATCGAGCAGCTCAAAAGCGAACGCGTCGTGATCGACGGCAGCCGATAGGGCGTTGATTGCCTCGCGGGAGATCGCTGGTGGAGCCAGGCGGGATCGAACCGCCGACCTCGTCATTGCGAACGACGCGCTCTCCCAGCTGAGCTATGGCCCCGTCCACGGCCGCGGCGATAGACGCGGCGGCCGGAAACGCCGCCATTTACAATCCCCGTCAACGGCAAGTCAAGAACGACCAAAATCGGCATTTTAAGCGCCATTTCCCGCGGACTTCCCTTGTTTGGCGGGAACCGAAACGATATTTAGCTGGCTCGTGTTCCCGAGTTCGAAGTTCGCTGCCGTCGCTGAGCCACCCAAGAGGAACTTCGAATTCCAAGGGACACGCGCGACCAATAATTCTAGAACTCCTGATTCATCGCACCAGTCGAATCCACGACCAAACCCGCGAGCCAATCCCCCATGCGCGCCATACTGGATATCGTCCTCATCATCCTCGACCTCTACGTCTGGCTGCTGATTGCCTCGGCGGTCCTGTCATGGCTGATTGCCTTCAATGTGGTGAATACCCGCAATCAGTTCGTGGCCGCGGTGGCTGAGTTTCTGGAACGGATCACCGAACCCCTGCTGGCGCCGATCCGTCGGTTAATGCCGAATCTCGGCGGGCTCGACATTTCCCCCATCATCCTGATCCTGATCATCATGTTCATGCAGCGGGTCATCACTTATTACATCTATCCTGCCGTGTTCTGATCGGCGGCCTGATGGAGCCGTGGCGGTATTCTTCCGTGGGCCTCAGCATCGCTCTGCGGGTGACGCCGCGGGGAGGTCGCGATGAGATCGACGGCATCGAAATGCTGGCCGATGGAGTCCGGTGGTGAAGGTCCGCGTGAGCGCCATCGCCGAAGGCGGCGAAGCCAATCGCGCCGTCATGGCGGTGCTGGCGAAGGCGCTCGGCGTGCGGAAAACCGACGTCCGGATTCTTACAGGAGCGACATCGCGGCTGAAGCAGGTCGCGATCGGCGGCGATCCCGTCAAACTCGGCAATGTCCTGCGCGCGTTGACCGCGGCTCAACCCGGATAATCCGGACCGAGGATTACATGACGGCCAAGATCATCGATGGGAAAATCATTGCGGCTGATTTGCGCGCGCGGGTGGCCGATGAGGTAACGCGGATGAAGCGCGATCATGGGCTCACGCCGGGTCTTGCCGTGGTGCTGATCGGCAGCGATCCCGCGAGTGAAGTCTACGTCCGCAGCAAGCACAAGCAGACCCAGGCTGCCGGCATGGCGTCGTTCGAACACGTCCTGCCGGCGGATGTGGCCCAGGCGGATTTGCTGGCGCTGGTCGCCAAACTGAACGCCGATCCCGCCGTGCATGGCATTCTGGTTCAACTGCCGCTGCCAAAGGGGCTTGATACCGAGAAGGTCATTGCAGCCATTGATCCGGCGAAGGATGTCGACGGACTGCATCCGTACAACGCCGGCCGCCTCGCCGGCGGACTGCCCGCCCTGTCACCATGCACGCCGCTCGGCTGCATCATTTTGACCAAAAGCGTGCATCCCTCACTAGAAGGCATGAATGCCATCGTGATCGGGCGCTCCAATCTCGTGGGGCGGCCGCTATTGCAGTTGCTGCTCAATGAAAACGCCACAGTGACCATCGCGCATTCGCGCTCGCGCAACTTGTCTGAACTTTGTCGGCGCGCGGATCTGGTCTATGCGGCGGTCGGCAAGGCGGAGATGGTGCGCGGCGACTGGATCAAACCGGGCGCGACGGTGATCGATGTCGGCATCAACCGGATTCCTTTGGCCGACGGCAAGACGCGTCTGATCGGCGATGTCGCGTATCAGGAAGCACTCGAGGTCGCGGGCGCCATCACGCCGGTGCCCGGCGGGGTCGGGCAGATGACGGTGGCGTGTCTGTTGGTCAACACGCTCCGCGCCGCCTGCGCGATCAAGGGATTGCCGGCGCCGGGGGTGTGATCATAATCTTCGCAGGCAGGTAAAGGCCCGAATGATATTGTCCCGTCATGGCCGGGCATGACGAACCCATGGCGAGGTCGATCCCGTTGATCGCTTTTATCTCAACAACGGCTACTTTCCTTTGGCCCGCGCGATGCCGTCCAGGATCAGCCGGTGCGCATCCTCCGCACCGCCCCAGCGCAATATCTTGACCCATTTGCCGGGCTCGAGATCCTTGTAATGCTCGAAAAAGTGCCGGATCTGCTGCAGCGTGATGTCCGGCAGGTCGTTGTAATTTTTCACCTTGTCGTAACGCTGGGTCAGTTTCGAGGTCGGGACCGCAATGATCTTTTCGTCGCCGCCGGCCTCATCTTCCATCAGGAGCACGCCGACCGGCCGGACGCTCATCACCGCGCCGGGCACGATGGCGCGCGTGTTGGCGACCAGGACGTCGCAGGGGTCGCCGTCCTGCGACAAGGTGTGCGGGATGAAGCCGTAGTTTCCGGGATAGCGCATCGCCGTGTAGAGAAAACGGTCGACCACCAGCGTGCCGGCGTCCTTGTCCATCTCGTACTTGATCGGCTCGCCGCCGACCGGCACTTCGATGATGACGTTCACCTCGTGCGGCGGATTGAGTCCCGTCGAAATCGCGTCGATGCGCATGGGTGGCCCCGTGATTGAAGAGCGTCGCGTGAGTCAACTCATAGTCGTCATACGCGGGCTTGACCCGCGTATCCATCCATCATCGGGAAGAGTCTTCCTAAAAAGATGGATTGCCGGGTCAAGCCCGGCAATGACGGAGGAGTCAAAACGATTAGGGACCGGACCACTAGCTGGTCCAGGCGAACGCCACCTTGTCGAGCGACTTCGGCCCGAACTTTTCGGAGGAGCGCGCGACCATGCGGCCGCCGAGCGCACGGTAAAACTCCGTCGCGGATTCGTTGTCGGACAGCGCCCAGATCACCATGCTGTTGAGCCCGCTCTGCATCAGATCGCGCCGGGCGGCGGTGAACAGCCGCCGGCCGAAGCCGAGGCCCTGAAATTCCGGGCGCAAATAAAGCTCGTAGATTTCGCCCTCGAACTGCAGGCTGCGGGCGCGGTTGCGCCCGTAATTGGCGTAGCCCGCGATCTTGTCGCCGAATACCAGCACGCTGACGCGGCTGCCCTTGCGGATCGCGCTGTCCCACCAATGCGGGCCGCGCCGGTTGATCAGCTTTTCCAATTCCGCGCCGGGAATGATGCCCTGATAGGCCGAGCGCCAGGCTTCATCATGGGTCGCCGCTACCGCGGATGCATCCGCGGCTTTGGCCGGCCGGAGTTCGATCAGGGTTGTGCTCATGATCCGATCAAAGCAAGTCGGCGCGCTCTCTTCAAGGTCCATCGTTAATTATCGGTTAATATGTGGACTCTCTGCATCAGTGCGACGTTTTGGCTGTGCCGAAAAGGGACAGACCTTTGCGCTCGGGGATGGCGAAACGTCGCATCGCGGAAGTTTTTAGCGCCTCCGTCGCGGCGCAGCATAATTGCGATGCGGCGTATTCGCTGATCGCAAGCGCGAGTGCTTGAATAATCAGCCGCGGCTCATGGCCTCTTTCGCCGCTCTCTCTCCGCTGTCCCTTGCGCCGTGCGCGGTTGAGAAGAAGTGCGGCGAGGTGGCCTCTCCCGCGAAAAACAGCCGATCGTCCACCGGCGCAGCGAGCGCGGCGCGCGCTCCCGCATGGCCCGGCAGCGCGTGGGAATAAGCGCCTTGCGCGAAGGGATCGCGGACCCAGCGCGATTCCGCCAGCGGTTTTAATTTCCTGCGGTAATCCGAGCCGAGCAGCGCCACGATCTCGTCGATCGCCTGCGCGGCGAATGCGCCGTCGCCGGCATCTTCCAGTTCGCGCGCAAAGCTGCCGCCGAAAAATCCCTCGATGCAGGGCTGGCCGAACGGGCGCAGGTGATAGCTGCCCATTTTCGTCCGCATGGTGGCGCCACGCAGATTGCCGTCCTTGGGCAGCGCGTCATCAGGATCGTCCAGCGCCAGCATGACCTTGTCGTCGACGCCGAGTGGCAGGCCGGCTGCGGCGTCCACCTTTGCGGGCAGCTCGGGGTGAAAGCGGATCGATTGGTTCGCGATCAGGTTGGTCGGCACCGTGACGATCGCTTTCGCCGCCGACAGCGCGCCTTTCGAAGTTTCAATGCGAATGCGCGGACCGGAATGATCGATGCGCCACACTCGCGTGTTCAAGGCGATCGGGCACGGCCGGCCGTAGGCCGATATCAACGCGCCATAGCCGCGCCGCACCCGCCAGTTGATTCCGGTGTCGCGATAGGCCTCCACGTCCTTGACCGATACGCGGTCGAGTTCAGCGCCGTTCACATAGGTCGAGACCGCGTTGATCATCGGATTCCAGGGATTGTCGGGATCGAGACAGGTGTTGGCGGCGGCGTCGCGGCCGCGCTGCGCGGCGCGTTCGGCCCGATCGTAAAACGCGTTCAGCGCCGCGACAAATTCGGCGCGTTCGCGCGGAGGAAACACGTCGCCGAAGCTTTCCTCACTCCACGGCGGATGAGTGGTGTCGACCTCGATGCCCAGTTGCCGTGCAATTCCGACAAATGAGTTTTCGTCGGCGGAATGCAGCCAGCCGCAGCCGAGATCGAAGATGATGCCGGGGGCGGGGACAATGGTGTGGGCGCGGCCGCCGATGCGATCGCGGGCTTCCAGCACAATGATTGAGAGGCCGGAGTCCTTCAGCGCATTGGCCGCCCCGAGCCCGGCGGCGCCGGCGCCGATAATGGCGACATCGATGGTGGATGGGAGATTCAACGGCATCCTTCAATATCGCAATATATTGCGCACTGACTATGGCTTCGGCAGTTTTGCTTTCAGCGCGTACAGCGCTTCCAGTGCGTCGCGCGGCGACATCTCGTCGGGATGCAAGGCTTTCAGCCTCTCGATCAGTTGCTCGGCCTCGCCCAGTGGCGCGGACTCAGCGGCGGCGCGAGACGGCACCGCGAATAGCGGCAGATCGTCTACTAGCGCGCGCGTCATTGATCCGCGATCCTGCGCTTCCAGTTTCGCCAGCACCGATTTGGCGCGCGCGACGACGGAGGGCGGCAGGCCGGCAAGCTTGGCCACCTGGATGCCGTAGGAGCGGTCGGCAGAGCCCGGCAGCACCTCATGCAGGAATACCACCTCGCCGTGCCATTCCTTGACCCGCACGGTGGCGTTGAACAGCCGCGGCAGTTTCGCCGACAGCGCGGTGAGTTCATGATAATGTGTGGCGAACAATGCGCGGCACGTGTTGGTCTCGTGCAGATGCTCGATCGCCGCCCACGCGATCGACAGGCCATCGAATGTCGCGGTGCCGCGCCCGATTTCGTCGAGGATCACCAGTGCCCGTTCGGTGGCCTGATTGAGGATGACCGCAGTTTCCACCATCTCGACCATGAAGGTCGACCGGCCGCGCGCCAGATCGTCGGCTGCGCCGACCCGCGAGAACAGCCGGTCGATGATGCCGAGGCGCGCACGCGTCGCCGGAACGAAGCTGCCGATCTGCGCCATCAGCGCAATCAGCGCGTTCTGGCGCAGGAAAGTGGATTTGCCGGCCATGTTGGGGCCGGTCAGCAGCCAGATCTGTCCGGCCCCCTCCCTTCCCTCCCCCGCATGCGGGGGAGGGAAGGGAGGGGGTAGCGGCGACAGGTCACAGGCATTGGCGATGAAGGGCTGGCCGTCGCGCTTCAGTGCCTGTTCCACCACCGGATGCCGACCGCCCTCGATGGCGAAGCTGAGCGACGTGTCGACCTCCGGTCGCGTGTAATTCTCATCGGTCGCAAGTTTCGCCAGCGACGTTGCGACGTCCAGTTGCGCGAAGGCGTGCGCGGCGGTCCGCAGATCGTCGCTCACCTCGCCGACCATCGCGGCAAGCCGGTCGAAAATCTCAAGTTCGAGGCCGAGCGCGCGGTCACCCGCATTGGCGATCCTGGCTTCGATCTTACCAAGCTCCGACGTGGTGAAGCGCACTTGGCCGGCCAGCGTCTGGCGGTGGATGAAGGTAGCGTTGAGCGGCGCGGTCATCAGCTTGTCGCCGTGCTGCGCCGTCACCTCAACAAAATAGCCGAGCACATTGTTGTGCCGGATCTTCAGCGCCTTGACCCCGGTCTCCTCGGCGTAGCGCGCCTGCATCGCCGCCACGACGAGGCGCGAGTCATCGCGCAGCTTGCGTGCTTCGTCGAGCGCCGGCTCGTAGCCTTCACGAACGAAACCGCCGTCGCGCTTCATCAGCGGCAGCTGCTCGGCGAGCGCTCGGTCCAGTTCGCGCGCAAGGTCGCGGGGCGGCTGCCGCAGCGCCTGCATCGCCGTGGCGATGTCTTGCGGCGGATCGGGCATCGTGCTGAGCAGCGCCAGTGCCCGGTCCGCCGCAAGAATACCATCACGCAGGCCTGCGAGGTCGCGGGGGCCGCCGCGTCCGACCGACAGGCGCGCCAATGCCCGCGACATGTCTGGCGACGCGCGCAATATGATGCCAATGTCGTCGCGCGCTACGCTATCCGATGTGAACGCGGCGACGGCATCGAGCCGCCGCGCGATGGCGGCATTGTCGGTCAGCGGTGCCGCCAGCCGCTGCGCGAGGAGCCGTGATCCCGCCGCCGTCACCGTGCGGTCTATGGCGTCGAGCAGCGAGCCGCGCCGCTCGCCGGCAAGCGTGCGCGTCAATTCGAGATTGGCGCGCGTGGCGGGATCGATCGCCATGGTGCTGCCGGCGGCTTCGCGGGCAGGCGGCGACAGTGGCGGTCGCTTTCCGACCTGGGTGCGGTCGATATAGGTGACAGCAGCGGCCGCCGCGGTCGCTTCCAGCCGCGACATGGCGCTAAGGCCATCCATGGTGGCGACAGCGAAATAATCGCACAGCCGGCGTTCGGCGGTGGCCCCGTCGAACACGTCCCTGGTCATCGGTGTGACCGACGGTAATTCGCGCAGCAGGGCGCTCATGTCCGGATCGGCATAGAGTGCGTCGGAAACGATGACTTCATTGGGATTGATGCGCGCGAGTGTCGCCGCGAGTTCGCCCGTGCCGCATTCGGTGACAATAAATTCTGCTGTCGAGATGTCGATCCAGGCCAGCGCGATGCGATCTCCGCCGGAGGCGCGGGCACGCGCCAGCGCCAGCAGATAATTGTTGGCCTTGGCATCGAGCAGCGTGTCTTCGGTCAGCGTTCCCGGCGTGACGAGGCGAACCACATCGCGGCGAACGACGCTCTTGTTACCGCGTCTGCGCGCAGCGGCCGGATCCTCCATCTGCTCGCATACCGCGACGCGATGGCCGAGCGCGATCAGCCGATGCAGGTAATCGTCCGAGCGTTCCACTGGCACCCCGCACATCGGGATGTCCACGCCCTGATGCTTGCCGCGTCGGGTGAGCATGATGCCGAGCGCGCGGGACGCGATTTCAGCGTCCTCGAAAAACAGCTCGTAGAAATCGCCCATCCGGTAGAACAGCAGCAGGCCGGGATTGGCCGCCTTGATCTCAAGGTACTGTTCCATCATCGGCGTCACCCGAGCCACCTCACCCGTGGTCGCTGGGTCAGATGATGTCGGAATGCTGTGCTGGATCGTCATGCCGGCGAAGCTACAAAGTTTCGGTGCCGGTTCCTAGACATTAGGGCGGCCGTGCACGTTTTCCACGCGTCGGCTCGCAATTTAGCTGATGGCGAGGATATGCCTACTTTCCGCTGTTATTCCATCGCCGCGGCATGATCCGCGGGCGGCGCGCGCATCGCCGCCTTGGTTGATTTCAAAATCAGCACCAGCGGAATCGCGCAGATCGTCACCAGCGCGACCAGTTCGAAGTCCTGAGAGAATGCGATGATCTGCGCCTGCGCGCTGACGATCAGGTCCATCATCGCACGGCCCATGTCGGTGTTCAGGTTGATGGTGCCTGTGACGTTCGGCATCTGCAGTGCGTTATTAAACGGGTTGATGTGCTCGGTCAGTACGGCATGGACACGGGTGGTGCCGCGCGTCAGCTCTGCGATGACGATGGAAATGCCGATCGAGCTTGCGACGTTGCGCACCAGCGTCAGCATCGAGGTGCCGTCGGTGCGCAGATGGTTGGGCAGCGTCATGAAGGCCGCGGTGGTCAGCGGCACGAATACCAGGCCGATACCAAAACCCTGGACGATGCTGTTGATGACAATGGTCTGCACAGAAACATCGGCGGTCCATCCGGTCATGCCGTAGAGCGTGATTGCAATCAGCGCGAGGCCGGCGGCGATCAGTGTCCGCGCCTCGACGAAGCTCATGAGGCGGCTGACGATCATCATGGCCACGAACGTTCCGCCGCCTCGCGATGCGAGCAGAAGACCAGCGGTCAGGATTGGGTAGCCGTAGGCATTCTGGAAGAGCGGCGAGGCCAGCGCCATGGTCGAGAACAGCACGACGCCGATCACCGCCATGAAGATGAGCGCCGTCGCGAAATTGCGGTCCTTGAAGATCGCGAACTGGACGAACGGCCTTTTGGTGGTGAGCGAATGCGCGAAGAAATAGTAGAACCCGACGCCGCTGACGATCATCTCGATCACGATTTCCCACGACTCCAGCCAGTCGAGCTGTTCGCCGCGATCGAGCGCCAGTTGCAGCGCGCCGATCCCGACGGCGAGCGCTCCGAAGCCGAACCAGTCGAACTGCAGTCCGGTGTCGAGCCTGGTCTCGTCCATGAAGACGATCAGCCCGATGACCGTGATCACGCCGAACGGCAGGTTGACAAAGAATACCCAGTGCCAGCTATAGGTCTCGGTCAGCCACGCGCCCAGCGAGGGGCCCATGATCGGCCCCATCATCACGCCCATGCCCCAGATCGCCATCGCCTTGGCGCGCTCGTGCAGCGCATAGGTGTCGAGCATCACCGCTTGCGACAGCGGCACCAGCGCCGCGCCGAACACGCCTTGCAGCAAACGGAACAGCACCATCTGGGTAATGTCCTGCGCCAGCCCGCACATGACAGATGCAACGGTGAACCCGGCGGAGCAGATGATGAAGATGCGCTTGCGGCCGAAGCGGTTGGCAATCCAGCCGACCGGCGCGGTCATGATCGCCGCCGCTACGATATACGACGTCAGCACCCAGTTGATCTGGTCCTGCGATGCCGACAGCGATCCCTGCATATAGGGCAGCGCGACGTTGGCTATCGTGGTGTCGAGCGCCTGCATGATGGTCGCGGTCATGGCGCAGATCGTCACCATGTTCCGGCGCAGGCC
>JBDTCP010000183.1:0-5721 GCA_039923555.1 Nitrobacter sp. | reverse complement strand
TAGGCACGCAACCATGGCCAAGCGAGCGCAAGTGCGATCAGGCCTAGAATGATGGCAACGCCGATGGCCCAGGAACTGACGCGTACAGCGCTTACCGCCTCGCGTTCGCTCTCATTTTGAGCGATCTCGCGATTGCGTTCCTTTTCGCTCTGCTCCGGCTCGCTCATCGCCTGCCCCCTGCGGATGAAAGATCACGCCGTCAAATCCCGACGGATGGAATAGTTCCGGCGCGCTTTCATCCGATCGTGGGGCCGCCAATGGCCGCCATCAGCGCGAGACGATCAGTCCCCTGCTGGTGACGACGACCCAGCGACCATCCTGCTTGCGGATCGCGTCGATGCGGCCGAGCCCGGCACCGGATCGCCGGCATAAACCTCATAGATGCCGCCGCGTCCTTCGATCAGCGCACCGCCGTTGGCAATGTCGCGCAATACCCAGCCGTCGACCGCGGGCAGACGCGCTAATTCCGGCTTCGGCGCCGGCAGCGGCACTGGTGCGGCAGCAGCGGCCGGGATCGATCCGGTCATATCCTTCGTGGCGGTGGCCGGAGCGGCAACTGCAGCGGCAACCGGAACGGCGGCCACACGCTGCTTGTCCAGCGTCTCATTGAGTTTGGCCAGCCTGGCCGTCGACTCGGCATGCGCCTTTTCAACCTTGTCCAAGCGATCGTTGACCTTGGCGAAATGGCCGGCATCGCCCTTGGCCGAGCGATCAATGCCCGTCTTCAGCGTGGCAACCTCGGACTCCAGCCGCTTGATCGTGGCGTCCAAGGCCTGTGTGCGGCTCGCCATCGCCGATGACTGTTCACCCGCAACGCCATGGCCAGGGCCGGATGTCGCGAGCGAGCCACCAATTGCGCCGGCGATCGCCGCCAGCACCGCGACCGCCGCGATCACGGACAAACGCTTGCCGAATCGGCCTGATGCCTGCGCATTGCTGGCTGCTGCCGCGCCCTGATCGATGGTCGCGCCATCCCATGACTTGGCGCGTAACGGCGGCACGATCATGACCTTGCCGGTTTCTCGCGGCGAGTCCACTTTCGGCGCTTCAGCCTCAACCTTGTTGGGGGCGATCCGGGGTGCTTCCACCTTCGGAGCCTCAGCCTCAACCTTGGGGACATCCGCCTTCGGAATTTCCAACTCGACCTTGGGCTCGATCCGGGGCGCTTCCACCTTCGGCACCTCGGGCTTGACGTCATCGGGCGGTGGCGCAGACAATTCCTGCTCCGGCGCGATCTTGGGAGACTCGCCGCTCGACGACATGTCGCCCATCCCGGCGGATTTGTCGCCGAGGCCACCTGTGGTCTGATCAGACGAATGGTCGCTCACGTTAAAGTCCTCCAATACAGGTTGATCATTTGGTAACTTTTCATTGCTTGCAAAATCGTTACCTTGGGGACCATTACGGAAATTTTAGGGTTTCTTCCGATCCACAAAACGGCCTAACCAAGGCTGGCAAGCAGCGCTATGGCGTCCACAACGGAAAACGCCTCATGAAATTCTACGATTCCATCGGGCCCAATCCGCGCATCGTTCGCATGTTCATGGCCGAGAAGAACATCTCGTTGCCAACGCAGACCGTCGATCTGCGCGCCGGCGAAAACCGGCAGTCCGAGCACCTGAAGCGCAATCCGCACGGCCAGATGCCGGCGCTCGAACTGGACGACGGCAGCTATCTTTCGGAAGTCACCGCGATCTGCGAATACCTTGAGGAAAAGACGCCGAAGCCGGCTATGATCGGATCGACCGCGGAGGAACGCGCCGAGTGCCGGATGTGGACGCGGCGCGTCGACCTCAACATCTGCGAGCCGCTCGCCATGGGCTATCGCTTCGGCGAGGCGGTGAAGTTCTTCGCGAAACGTATCCCGGTCGCACCCGAAGCCTCGCCTGGGCTGAAGATGATCGCCGCCAACCGGCTCGAATGGCTCAACGGCCAGATGGCGGGCAAAGACTATCTCTGCGGCACGCGCTTCACGCTCGCGGACATACTGCTCTACTGCTGGCTCGATTTCGGCAATCAGGTCGGGCAGCCGCTCAATCCTGCCAACACCAACCTGGTGGCCTGGTTCGCTCGCGTCGGGGAACGGCCGTCCGCGAAAGCGTGAGCGCCGCTCGACTCAAATCACGACCGGCGCGTCCGGCAGTTCGTTTGGGCCGTCCCGCTGTTCCGGGAAATGTTTTGCAAGTTGCTGCGAGACGGCTTCGATGCCCCTGACGACTCCGGCCTCGAAACGACCTTGCTTGAATTCAATCTCCATCGCAGCGCAGATGTTTTTCCACACCGCCGCGCCGACTTTGGCGTGAATGCCGCGATCGGCAACGATCTCAACGTCACGGTCGGCGAGCAGCAAATAGATCAGGATGCCGTTGTTGTGCGTCGTATCCCAGATTCGCAGATGCGCGAACACGTCGAGCGCCCGCTCGCGGGCCGGCTGATCCCGGAACAAGGGGATACCATCGAGCGCGCCTTCCACCGCAAACACCACCTGTCCTGAATGGGTCGCCTCGGCGGTGCGGATCGCACGTTCGATGGCGGTCATCACTCCAGACGGGAAATGCTTCCGTACCAGCCAGCGATGCGCGAGCAGATGCTTGCCGATGCGCCCGATGCCCATGCTCACCAGCTCCCCGATGCGCCGCCGCCGCCGAAGCTGCCGCCTCCGCCGCTAAAGCCGCCGCCGCTGCCTGAAAACGATCCCCCTCCGGAGCCGCCACCGACCCACCCGCCGCTGCGGCCGCGTCCAGCGGTCGACGCAACAGTGTCCCCGAACAGCGTAAAGACGAAGGCCAGCACCCCCGCGATGCCCGAAACCATCAGGGAGCCGACGAATATCCAGGCCACAATGCCGGCAAGGCCCCCGACCGCCGCCGAGCCGAACAGTCGGCCGAACACGCTCCGGAATATTCCGCCGAGGACGAGCACACCGACAATGACAAACGGATTGAAGATATCGCCGATGCCGAAATTGTTCGAGTACTGCGCCTGCGGTTTCGGCGCAGGTAGCGGCTCGCCGTCGATGACGCGCAACAGGCGATCCACGCCGGCTGAGATGCCGCCGGCAAAATCACCACTCCGGAACTTCGGCACGATCTCTTCGTCGATGATGCGTTTCGAGGTGAGGTCGGTCAGCGCGCCCTCGAGGCCGTAGCCCACCTCGATCCGCAGCTTGCGGTCATCCTTGGCGACGACGAGGATCGCGCCGTCGTCGACCTTCTTGCGGCCGATCTTCCATTGTTCGGCAAGGCGGATCGAATACTGCTCGATCGTTTCCGGCTCGGTGGTCGGCACGATCAGCACCGCGACCTGACTGCCCTTCCGCTCCTCGAACGATTTCAGCCTCTGTTCTAGCGACGCCTTTTGATCGCTGGTCAGCGTCGCGGTCTGATCGACCACGCGTCCGGTCAGCGGCGGCACCGCGACGTCTGCGAACGCCGCGAAGGCCCAGCACAGCATCAGCGCCAGCAGCGTGAGCCTTGCAGCTTTCATCGTACGCACTGGGTGAGCCCGGCTATTTTGCGGGCGCAGCCGGCACCGGATTGAAATCGACCTTCGGGGCGGTCGAGATGGCCTTCTCGTTATCGACGGTGAAGTTCGGCTTCGTCTTGTAACCCAACGCCAACGCAGTCAGGTTGCTGGGAAACGAGCGGATAGTGACGTTGTAGTCTTGCACCGCCTTGATGTAGCGGTTGCGCGCCACGGTGATGCGGTTCTCGGTGCCCTCGAGCTGCGACATCAAATCGCGAAACAGCGTATCTGATTTGAGCTGGGGATAATTCTCGGTGACGACCAGCAGGCGCGAAAGCGCGCCGGAGAGTTCGCCCTGGGCGGCCTGGAATTTCTGGAACGCGGCGGGATCGTTGAGCACTTCCGGCGTCGCCTGAATGCTGCCGACCTTGGCGCGCGCGTTGGTGACGCCGAGCAGGACGTCCTTCTCCTGCTGCGCAAAGCCCTTCACCGAGTTGACGAGGTTCGGCACCAGATCGGCACGGCGCTGGTATTGATTCACGACTTCGGACCAGTCGGACTTGATCTGCTCGTCCTGCGACTGGATGGCATTGTAGCCGCAATTGGTCAGGCTCAGGGTGGCGAGCGCCGCTAGTACCGTGAAAAACTTTCGCATCAAATGTCTCCTGCCGGCAATCAAGTGACTGCATTTGCCGCGCGGCCTCTCAGCTGCGCCACCACAACTGTAGCAGAAGTCGAGGCCGCGCGAGCGCGATTTATGCCGCCTTGTGCGTCAACTAACCATCGCTCGCGGACCCGGCCTATTTGCAAAACCTCGTCTGCGCTATAGCTTAAGGGCATGACCGTTACGGACATCGCGACGCGAACCTATAACCACAGCTGGCGCCTCGATCCCATCGTGCGCAGCCTGCTCGATACGGATTTCTACAAGCTTCTGATGCTGCAGATGATCCGGGAATTCTATCCGGATGAACACGTCACATTTTCGGTCATCAACCGTAGCCGCCATGTCCGCCTCGCCGAAGTCCTCGACGAGGGTGAACTGCGCGCGCAGCTCGATCACGCCCGCAACATCCGCTTCAGCAACAAAGAGCTGATCTGGCTCGCGGGCAACACCTTCCACGGCAAGACCCAGATGTTCTCGCCGGACTTCATCGACTGGCTGGCGACATTCCGGCTTCCCGAATACGAATTGCGGAAGGTCGATGGGCAATACGAATTGCATTTCCACGGTCCGTGGACCCATACCACCATGTGGGAGATTCCGGCGCTCGCCATTCTCAACGAGTTACGGGCGCGTCAGGTGACCAATGGTCGGGGCCGTTTCGCCCTCGATGTGCTATACGCGCGCGCCAAGGCCAAGCTGTGGACCAAGGTGGAACGGTTGCGCAAGCTGGAAGGCTTGCGGCTGTCGGACTTCGGAACACGGCGGCGGCACGGCTTTCTGTGGCAGCGCTGGTGCGTCGAAGCCGTCAAGGAAGGACTCGGGTCGGCTTTCACAGGCACATCGAACGTTCTGCTCGCGATGGACAGCGATCTCGAGGCGATCGGCACCAATGCACATGAACTGCCGATGGTCGCGGCTGCGCTCGCCAACGACGATACCGCGTTACGTTGGGCGCCCTATCGTATCCTCGATCAATGGCGGCTCACCTATGGGGGCAATCTGCTGGTCGCGCTGCCCGACGCCTTCGGCACCCAGGCCTTTCTGCGGGACGCGCCGGAATGGGTGGCGGACTGGACCGGATTCCGTCCCGACAGCCTGCCGCCGATCGCGGCCGGCGAGGAGATCATCAAGTGGTGGGAGCAGAAGGGCCGCGATTCCCGGGAAAAGCTGCTGGTGTTTTCCGACGGCATGGACGCCGATTCGATCGAGGATACGTATCATCACTTTGCTGGTCGCGTGCGGGTCAGTTTCGGCTGGGGCACCAACCTGACCAATGATTTCGTCGGATGTTCGCCCGACGGCACCGTCGACCTCGACCCGATTTCGATCGTCTGCAAGGTGACGTCGGTCAACGGTCGTCCTGCCGTGAAACTGTCAGATAATCCCGAGAAGGTGACCGGCGAGCCGTCGGAGATCGAACGCTACCTGCGGGTGTTCGGAGATGCCGGTCGTGTCCGCTCCCCCGTTCACGTCTAATCCATGTTGGCGCTTCAATGGGGCTGATCGGGATGCCAGCCGATAACGGCCAGCATCACGAAGAAGCCGACAACGTAGGCGATAGCGATCGGCCATCCGTTACCGACCCAACG
>JBDTCP010000182.1:0-7780 GCA_039923555.1 Nitrobacter sp. | reverse complement strand
TGCCCGGCACGGGCGAGGCACCGGCGGCGCCAGTATTCGTCGATGGCAAGAAGTTCAAGACGCTGCGCGGCGCCAACATCGCCACCGATTTCAAGGCGCTCGTCATCGACTATATCGGTCAGCGCTACGGCAACGGCGGCAAGGCGCCGGCGGATGCTGTGACGGGGGCGGAGTAATCTCACGCCATGAGATATTAAAACGCCGGCTGTTGAGTCGGCGTTTTATTGACGCGTTACGCGGGCGCTGATTCACAGCGGCGTGTTCTTTTCCCGATTGTTCACGACCGCTTCCTCGAGATCAAGGTCGCGTTCGATCCGGCGGCGGGTTTCGTCTGTGATCTTGCCCTCGCGCAGCAACCGGTGCAGATGCGTGCGCTCGATGGCGATGATTTCCCGCACGAGGGATGAGCCCTTCGTCGCCGGCGAATGTTCGTCGCCCTCGCGCGGCGGCTCCGGCAGCGCGCGCATCCGGGTTTCGTGCCGCGCTTCCAGAAATCTTGCGAGGCCCTCGGGAAGGTTGCGTTCGGCGATGATCGTCTTGAGCGCGCCGCGCGCCGCCACGATGATATCGCGCCGCGCCGCGATCTCAGCCTCGCGCTCGTTGAGAGCCTCGCGGTGGCCGTGCTGCGAAATGCCGAGCAGGTTGACGACCAACGGCAGCGTCAGGCCGATGCCGAACAGCGTCACGAAGATGACGCCGAAGCTCGTCAACTGGACGAGGTCGCGATAGGGGAAGTCCTGACCATTGGGCAGCGTCAGCGGCAGAGCGAGCGCGACCGCGAGCGATACCACCCCGCGAATGCCGGTGAAACCAATGACGACGATCTGCCTCCACGGTGGCGGCGGATCGCGTCGCCGGACACGCGAGTTGAGGACGCGCGGGAGATAGGTCGCGGGAAACACCCAGATAAACCGCGCCGCGATGACGATGGCCGAGGTCAGCGCGATCGCCACGAGTACCTCGTTGATCGGGACCGCCTTGGCCTTCTCCATTAGCACCCGGACCTCGAAGCCCATCACCAGGAACAGCACGCCCTCGATCAGCCAGATCGCGAGATCCCAGAAGAAGATGCCCTGAAGTCGCGTCGCCGCCGAGATCAGCAATGGGCCGTTCCAGCTCACATAGAGGCCCGCCGCGACGGTGGCGATCACGCCGGAGCCGCCGAGATGTTCGGGAACCCAATAGGCAAGATAGGGCGTCAGCAGCGACAGCAGGATTTCCACCCGCTCGTCATGGGCCCACTGCCGCAGCCGAAGGCTGAGCCAGCCGATGGCAATGCCGAATACGATCTCGCCGAGCAGGATGAGGCTGAACGATGCGGCGGCGGTCGGCAGCGAGAAGGTACCGGTCGAGACCGCCAGCACCGCGAAACGATATAGGATCAGTGCGGTGGCGTCGTTGGCGAGGCCCTCGCCTTCGAGGATGACCATGATGCGATGCGGTAGGTGCAGGCGCTTGGCGATGGCGAGCGGCGCCACCACGTCGGGCGGCGAGACGATGGCGCCGAGTACGAAGCCGATGCCCCAGGGCAGGCCGAGCAGCCAGTGCGTCGCGGCGGCGACCGCGCAGGTCGTGAAGATCACGCAGCCGATGGCAAGCAGCGCGATCGGCCGCAGGTTGGATTTGAATTCCCGCCAGCTCATGGAGACGCCGGCGGAATAGATCAGTGGCGGCAGCACCATCAGCAACACGCTTTCCGGCTGCATTTCGACGAGCGGAAAGCCCGGCACAAAGGCGAGGGTGATGCCGACCACCAGGAACACGATGGCGGGTGCCGTCACCAGTCGCCGCGCCAGCGCGGCCGATGCGGCCAGCACGGTAAGAACGAGCAGGGATGTCAGGAAGGTTTCGGTCATGTCGGATGGCTGCCCCTGTTCCCCAGATGGTGTGGAACGGCGGCGGGGTCAACAATGTCTGATCACCAAGGGGAATCACTAAGGGACGCGAGCTGGGCGGCCCAATCCCGCATGTAGCGATAGGGCTTGGACGCGGTGGTCTACACGCCGGTTGAACGTTTTGCGGGCTTCCGTCGTCCTATTCGTGTACGCCGATGGATCGTCCGAACCTGGTTGTGACGCGGCTCACAAAGCCAGGCTTCGATTTCAGCTAGTCAGGCGGGTGTGTTATGAATGAACGATCAGGACGTGCCGCCATGATCTTGCGACGATATCTCAATTTGTTCGGATTTTTGCTCGTCGCGGCTTTCGGGCTGATCGGTCAGCCGGCGTCGGCGACGACCCGCGTGGCGCTGGTGATCGGCAACTCGGCGTACCGCAACGTTCCCCAACTCACCAATCCGGACAACGACGCGGCCGCTTTCGCCCAGACCATGAAACAGGCGGGCTTCGACGTGGTCGAGGCGCGTCACGATCTGACCGGGGCCGAGATGCGGCGGGCGTTGCGCGACTTCGGCGACAAGGCGCGCACCGCCGACATGGCCGTGATCTATTATGCCGGTCATGGCATCGAGGTGGAGGGCACGAATTATCTGATTCCGGTCGACGCGGCCCTTCAGCGTGATACCGACGTCTACGACGAAGCCGTGTCGCTCGATCGCGTGCTGGTCGCCGCGGAATCCGCCAAGCAGTTGCGGCTGGTGATTCTCGATGCATGTCGCGACAATCCGTTCAACAAGACCATGAAGAAGGTCAGCATGCGTTCGATCGGCCGCGGCCTTGCCAAGGTCGAGCCGACCTCTCCGAATACGCTGATCGCCTACGCGGCCAAGGCCGGCTCGACTGCCGCCGATGGCGACAGCAAGCACAGCCCGTTCACCGCCGCGCTGGTACAGCATATCGCGACGCCGGGCCTTGATGTCCGCAAGGCATTCGGGTTCGTGCGCGACGACGTGCTCAAGGTCACCAAAAACAACCAGGAGCCGTATGTCTACGGTTCGCTCGGCGGCGAGGACGTGCCGCTGGTGCCGGCCAAGGCCGCGCCCCCCGCGTCGGCCGCCCCCGTTGCCGATGCGCGCGCCGACGTTCGCCGCGATTACGAACTGTCGCTGCAGCTTGGAACGCGCGCGGCGTGGGACACGTTCGTGAAGAGCTATCCGACCGGCTTTTATGCCGATCTTGCGAAGGCGCAACTCGACAAGATCGCCGCGGAAGACGCACGTCTGGCGGCGACCGAGAAGGCGCGCGAAACGGCGGAAGAGAAAGTACGCCTCGCGGCTGAAGGCGCGAAACAGGGTGAGCTCGCCAAGGCGGCCGCCGCGGCCAAGACAGCAGAAAACGCGCGGATTGCTGCCGAAAAAGCAAAGCGGATCGAACAGGCAAAAGTGGACGCGGCGGAACGGTCGCGCGAGGCCGCTGAACGGGCCTCCGACACCTCGGCTTCCAAGTCCACCGTGGTTGCTTCGAGCATAGAGGGGCGCAGTTCGAGCCAGCCCGGCGCGGTTGCGTCGACGGGCGCGCCGTCCTCAGCACCGGTGGTTGCTCAGACGCCGTCCCAGCAGACCGCCTCGCTGACCCCGCCCACCGAGCCTGCCGCGAAACAGGCCTTGTCGGCCGTCGATATCACCAAATCGGTGCAGACCGAATTGCGGCGGGTCGGCTGCTATGGCGGATCGGCCGACGGCGAGTGGGACAAGGCGTCCCGGCTCTCGCTGGAAAAGTTCAATCGCTATGCGGGCGCAGAACTGAACGTCAAGCTCGCCAGTCTCGATACGCTCGACGTCATCAAGGGCAAGTCGGCGCGCGTCTGCCCGTTGATCTGCCGTCACGGCTACAAGGCCGATGGCGGCGCCTGCGTAAAGATCGCCTGCGGCGGGGGCAAGGTTCTCAACGACGACAACGAATGCGTCGCTCGGAAGGAACGCAGGACGCCGGCCGCGTCGCGCGAGCGCGAGGAGCGCCGGCCGCGCCGCGCCGGCCGCGGCGGATTTGACGACGAACTGGCGGCGCCGCCAGCCGTCGCGCCGAGGCTGCCAAGCCGTGCCAGCGCCAAGCCCGAACAGGGCGGCATCGTCTGCGACGATCACACCTGCCACCCGATCAAGCGCGGCTGCCGGATCGAGTATCGGACAACGGCGGAAGGCGGCGGCGTTCTCGGTGGCGGCAGCAATATGGAGATCTGCAACTGAGCAAGCGCCGCCGGTTCAGATCGCGCTCGCCGCGATATTGACCATCAACGCCACCAGCGCGGTGTTATAGATAAACGAGATCACGCCGTGCGCCGTCGCGGTACGACGGATGGTCTTGTCGGTGATGCCGACGTCGGAGACCTGCGCGGTCATCCCGATCACGAACGAGAAATAGACGAAATCCCAGTAGTCGGCGTCCTCGTGCTGATCGCCGCTTGGAAATTGCAGGCCGCCGGGTTTGGTGCCGCGATAATATTCGTGCGCGTAATGCAGCGCGAAGGTGGTGTGCACGGCCGCCCAGGACAGCGCGATGGTCAACGTCGCCAGCGCCAGTTCCGGTGCGCTATGGTTATGCTCGCCAAGCTCGAACACGATCGCGGCGATGCTGGCGAACGCGCCGATCGCAGTCACCAGCAGGATCACGAAGCGGCCGTCGTCCTGAAGCCGGGCATTGCGGCGGATGTGGGCAATGCCGCTGCCGAACACCACGGTGAAGACCAGACCGAGATAGAGCGCGGCGAAAACGTCCCAGCCGATCAGCAGCCGCGTCACCAGTCGCAGCGAATGCGGCAGCAGCAGGCATGTGACAATGCCGACGGCGAAGGCGATGAAGGTGCGCGGCCGGGCATAGATCACGCGCACCGGCTTCGGCATCTTCCTGAAGCGAAGCAGAAGTTCTTCCTCGGCGTCTTTGCCCGCCATCGCGAGTTAGTTCTTGCGGTCGGCGACGAAATGCGCGGCGGCGCGCAATACGTCGCCACGCGCGCCGAACACCGACAGCGCCTCGTCCGCCTTGGCCAGCAGGTCGTGGACGCGTTTCCTGGCGCCATCGATGCCGAGCTGGGTGACGAAGGTGGTCTTGCCCAGCGCCGCATCAGCTCCGGCGGGTTTGCCGAGTGCTGCAGCGTCGCCTTCGACATCGAGAAGATCGTCGGCGATCTGGAAGGCTTCACCGAGCGCGCGTCCGTAAGCGTCCAGCGCCTGATATTCCTTTTGTGAGGCCTGCCCGAGGATGGCGCCGGCGATGCAGCCGTAGCGGAGCAGCGCGCCGGTTTTCATTTGCTGCAACCGTGCGACATCGACCGGCTCGCGGTCGCCGAAGCGTCCCTCTCCGGCAAGGTCCAGCATCTGGCCGCCGACCATGCCTCCGATGCCGGCGGCGCGCGCCAGCGCACGCGCCAGCAACAGGCGCACGGTCGCGTCCTTGTGAATCTCGTCGCGGGTGATGATGTCGAACGCCAGCGTCAACAGGCCGTCACCGGCCAAGATCGCGGTGGCGTCGTCGGTGGTCTTGTGCAGGGTTGGACGGCCACGCCGCAGATCGCTGTTGTCCATTGCAGGGAGATCGTCGTGGATCAGCGAATAGCAATGGATGCATTCGAGCGCCGCGCCGGCCAGCAGCGCTGCATCGCGCGGAACTCCGAACACGGCCGAGCTTTCGACCACCAGAAACGGCCGCAGCCGCTTGCCGCCGCCGAGCGACGAATAGCGCATGGCGTCCATCAGCCGCTTCGGGCGGGCGATTTCGTCGGGCAGCAGCGCATCGGACAGCAATTTCCCCAGCAGGGCCTCGGTCTCGTCCGCCGTGCTGTCGAGGCGTTGTGCGAAATCGGCGGATGAAAGTCCTGACGTCATCAAGAAAAGCTCCAAGAACGGCTTTGAGAACAGCTCCAAGTCGATTTGACCGGACAATCGTTCATGGCACCGGCTTCGTCAATTCCGGCCGATCTGGCAATATGTCGATGCGGCTGTGGTATGGTCGGGCCAAAAGGAGATTTCGATGCCAGCGTCCGCCGGTGCCGTTAACTGTGATTTGCGCGCGGGCGGCGTCGCAGATCACTCGGACCTGCCTGCGGTTCGGCTCGTGGAGGCGTTGTGACCTGATGCGACGTGCGCTCCGTGTCACGGTGCTGGTCGTCGTGGGCCTGCTGTTGTTGCCCTATTTGCTGACGCCGCTGTACCGGACCGGCCACCCGGTCTCGACGCTGATGATATGGCGCAAGCTCTCCGGTGCGCCGATGTCGCGGCAATGGATCGATTTCACAGCGATCGCGCCGGCGCTGCCGCGCACCGTGATCGCGTCGGAGGACGCCAAGTTCTGCGGCCATCACGGCATCGACTGGGACTCGCTGCGGGACGTGATCGACGACGCCGAGGATGGCGAGCTGACGCGCGGCGGTTCGACCATCACGCAGCAGGTGGCGAAAAACCTGTTCTTGTGGCCGGGGCGCAGCATGGTCCGCAAGGCGCTGGAATTCCCGCTGGCGCTGTGGATCGATGCCGTGCTGCCCAAGCAGCGGATCCTGGAAATCTACCTGAACATTGCCGAATGGGGCCCCGGCGGTCAGTTCGGGGCGGAGGCCGGGTCGCGCTATGCGTTCGCCCGCTCTGCCGCCAGCCTAACCGCGCGGGAAGCGGCCCTGATGGCCTCGATCCTGCCCAACCCGGTCAGCCGCAGCGCCCGTAAACCCGGCCCCGGTGTGCGCCGGCTGGCGGGGACCTACATGGCCCGAGCGCAGGCCGCCGAACTGCGTAGTTGCTGGCGCGAAAATCGCGGTTCCTAGGGTCTGTTGCGGTCATTTTGGACCGCAACAGCCCTAGCTTTGGCGCATTCGTTCCGTTATAAGCCCGGCCTTATCAGCATTTTAGCTCGCGCGTTCAGGGCCGGGCGCGCCAGCCATGGGCGTTCCGAGACCCGGGACTTCGACGACAACAGCCTACAAGGACCATCGATATGGCCGTTCCCCGAAGAAAAACATCGCCCTCGCGGCGTGGCATGCGCCGTTCGGCGGATGCGCTCAGCAAGCCAACCTATGCCGAGGACAAGGATTCCGGAGAACTGCGCCGTCCTCATCATCTCGACCTGAAGACGGGCATGTACAAGGGCCGCCAGGTTTTGAAGGCCAAGACCGACTCCTGACCGCAGCCTCCGGCCCGGAGCGACGCGGGCTGGGAATAAAAACGCGAGCGGCAAAGCGGATTCGGTCAACCTCCCGTTGGATGAAGAAGGGCCTTGCCGATGTCGATGATCGGTTTCCCGCTACTCCTGATTCCTATCGCGATCTGCAACATCGTCATCTTCCTGATGCCGGGCGTCTTCTTGACGGCGCCGGTTTTCACGCTGACGTTAGTGTCGGGCATCGCATGGCCGGTGACGCTTGGCGACGTGCTGCTTGCACTCGGCATCGTCCTCTTGCTGTTCGAGGTCATGAAGGGCTCGCGCCCCGGGGGTAAATACGTCACCGACCATCTGCTGTCGCTGGCGGTGTTCGCCGGTGCGGCGGCGGAATTCGTGATGCTGCCGCAGTTCGGTTCATCGACCTATTTCATGTTGACGCTGCTGGCGCTGGTCGACCTCCTGTCTGGTGTCGCCTTGCGTACACGCCGGCCGGCCCGCGCGGTTGCCGTACCGTTGCAAAGGGCGCCTGAAGCCGTAGCATCTGAACCGCGTTTTGATCCGGCGCCAGTATCTGCACCGGTACCTGTTTCATCGCCAGCGCCTGTCCCCGCCGTTCCAACAGCCGCGCCCGTTGCCGAATCGATTCTGAAGAGCGCACCGGAACCGGTGATTGTTCACCTGGAAACCACTGCGGGCGAGCAGCATCCGGACATTCCGACGCCCGACATCCAGCCCGGCGGCGGGACGCCGACGTCGCCGGGACACGAACGTTAGTATCGGACGCGAGGCTCAGGCGA
>JBDTCP010000181.1:0-7237 GCA_039923555.1 Nitrobacter sp. | reverse complement strand
CCATCTCGAGCCGCAATTGCAGAAGATACGGCTCAAGCGCGGCCAGTGTCCGATCCAGTGCACCGCCAAGCCGGTCCACGACCTGAACCCCGGCGGCCACCGACGCCTGGCGCGCAGCGGAATCGTTCAGCAGATGGCCCAGATGCTTCACCAGCGCCTCGCCGTCGCCGGCCAGACGCGCACCGCCCGCGCCGTCGAGTGCGTCATAAACATCGGTGAAATTGAAGACATGAGGCCCGTGCACGATGGCCGCATTCAGCTTGATCGCCTCGATCGGATTCTGGCCGCCGTGCGGCACCAGCGAGCCGCCCATGAAGACGATCGGCGCCAGCCGGTAAAACAATCCCAATTCGCTCATGGTGTCGGCGACATAGATTGCCGTTCTCGCCGTCGGCAATTCCTCCAGCGAGCGCAGCGCGACCTGCGCGCCGGACGCCGCGATCATGCGGGCGATCGCTTCGCCCCGCTTGGGATGGCGCGGAACGATCACGGTCAGCAGCGACGGGAAGTGAACCGCCAGCGCCCGATGCGCGTTAAGCAGGATCTCTTCCTCGCCCGGATGGGTCGACGCCGCCACCACCACCGGGCGGCCGCGGGTCACCGACATCAGCCGTTCCAGCCTGGCGTCGTCGGCCGGTGGCGCCTGAACGTCGAGCTTGAGATTGCCGGTCGTGATGACGTTGCGGCTTCCCAGCGCGGAAAATCGCTCGGCGTCGACCTCGGACTGGGCGAGACAGATATCGAACCGGCCCAACAGCGCGGCTATCGTTCCCGAAAACCTGCGCCAGCGCGGAAAGGAGCGATGCGACATCCGTCCGTTGATGAGCACCATCGGCAAACGGCGCGCCGCACCCGCCAGAATCAGATTGGGCCACAGATCCGATTCGATGAAGAGCGCAAGACCCGGCTGCCAGTGATCGAGAAAGCGCGCCACGAAACGCGGCGAGTCGTAGGGCACATACTGGTGAATGATATCCGGCGGAAATCGTTTCGCGACAACGCCGGCTGAGGTCACGGTACCCGAGGTAAGCAAAATGCGGATATTCAGCGCTCGCAGCCGTTCGATCAACGCGGCAACGGCCAGCACTTCGCCGACACTCGCCCCGTGGATCCAGATCAGCGGGCCTGCGGGGCGGAGATGCCGCGTGATGCCCCGCCGCTCGTCGATGCGTGCCGGATCTTCCTTGCCCTGCTTCAGCCGCCGCTTCAAAAGGACCGGTGTCAGCGGGACGACAGCGGCGGACAGTCTGCGGTAGAAGCGCAGCGTCGCCGGCAACGGGCTAGTACCCGCTTTCCGAAGTTCGTGAGACACCGCAACACTCCCTTAACGAACTTCGGAAAGCAAAGGGTACTAGCAACTTTATGATTCTAGTACCGCTTTCGATTTGAAATTTCCGAAGACGAACCCGCTGCAAGTGGTGCAGGAATTTCAAATCGGCGGTACTAGACATGACCCGCCTCGTATTCGGGTCGGCCGATCCTGGCGTAGGCGCTGCGCGTGGCGTCGTTCAGTGTCGCCTCGAGCTTCGCCCTCAGCGTCTCCATCATGTCCGCGTCGGCGTCGGCAGGAACCACGATGGGCTCGCCGCCGACAAGCGCGCCGCGTCCGAACGGCAGGTTGATGGTGGTGGAGTCCCAGTTCCTGAGCCGGATGAAGCGGCTGGTCGCCATCGCAAACGGCATGATGGCCCGTCCGGATTCGCGCGCCAGCATGATGATGCCGAGGCCCGCGACGCGCGAGCGCTTCGGCACATCGGCGGTCAGCGCCACGTTGTAGTTCTCTTCAAGCGCGCGCACCATTTCCTTGAAGGCGCCGATTCCACCCTTGCGATGAAACGCGGATCCGTGATCGCCGGAGCCGCGGATGGTCTCGATGCCCAGCCGTTCCGCCGCCAGCGCATTGAATTCACCGTCGCGGTGGCGCGAAATCAGAACCTTGCCGCGATGATGCGCCCGCCTGATGAACGGCGTCATGAAATGCTGTCCGTGCCAGAACGCGAGGATGACCGGCATCTGCGGCTCGACAATGCCGTAAACGTCCTCCGGATCATAGCTGAACTTGTTGGTCAGCCAAACCAGCCGGAGGAAACCCGCAGCCAGAAGCCCGGCGAACTGCTGAAACCAGCCGGCGCGCAGCAAATTGCGAAACAGCTTTCTCAATGGGTCGGCTTCGTATCTTGACTCGGATCGAGCAGCCGATGGAGGTGCACGACGAAATACCGCATGTGGGCGTCGTCAACCGTCTGCTGGGCCTTCGCCTTCCAGGCCGCATAGGCCGACGCATAGTTCGGATACAGGCCGACGATCTCGACCTTGTCGAGATCCTTGAAGGTCGTTTGCGCGAGGTCGGTGAGTTCGCCCCCGATCACGAGATGGAGCAATTGTTGGGGCGGGCTGTCTGGCATGGCAGGTCGTCCTACGATGTTGCCGGCCATCAAGCAAATTCCACGAAAGTCCACCACCGGCACTTACGGCAGCGGATGTCCTTGAAAATGCGCGATGATGCGCGCGTGACGGTCGCGCCCTGCCGCAATCAGCGCGCCGTGCCTCACCTCGACGCGATTGTAAAGAATCGCATCGCCCTCGATCGAGGTCATTCTACCATTCGCCTCATGCACGATCAAATCGGCAGCGGCGAGGTCCCAGTCACAGCTCTGTCCACCGGCGAAGGCTGCATCGATCCGGGCGTCTGCGACCCGGCACAGCCGTAGCGCCAGCGAACCGATCCGGGGATGAAGGACAATATCATTCCGCGACCGGTCAAGCCTTTCCACAAGCGGCTTCGGCCCCGCGATCCTGGAAAAAACCAGAGTGTCGCCAGGCATTGCCCGTACCGGCACGCCGTTACGCGACGCACCCTGCCCGCGCGCGGCAAGGAAGAACTCGTCTGTGGCCGGTGCGAAGACTGCCGCGAGCAGCGGCGACGCGCCCTCGACCAAGGCGACGCTGACGCACCAGTCGTCATGGCCGGCGAGATAGCCGCGCGTGCCGTCGATCGGATCGACGATCCAGACCCGTTGCTTGCCTAATCGCGAGGAATCGTCGGCGCTTTCCTCGGACAGCCAGCCGTAATCCGGCGTCGCCGCGCGCAACTTGCGTTCGATGAGATCGTTGACGGCGATGTCCGCCTCCGACACCGGCGATGACGCCCCCTTGGTCCAGGTCCGCAACTCGGTTCGGAACATCGCGCGTGCGAGATGCCCCGCCTCGCGCACCGTGTCGACCAGCAGGGCGCGGTCCCGCGCCAACAGGTCGCAGCGACCGTCGGCGTTAGCGTCCCCCAATCGTCAATCCTTCGATGCGTACGGTCGGCGCGTTGGTCGCATAGCGGAATGTGAGATCGTTGGCCGGCGTCAGCGACTTGAACATCTCGATCAAATGCCCGGCGATTGTGATTTCGCTGACCGCATACGTGATTTCGCCGTTCTCGATCCAGAATCCGGAGGCGCCGCGGCTGTAGTCCCCGGTCACGCCGTTGGCGCCCGATCCAATCAGGTCGGTGACATAAAAGCCTTGCTTGATGTCGGCGATCAACTCAGCGGGCGTCATCGTCCCGGCTTCAAGATGCAGGTTGTACGAGCCCGGAGACGGTGACGACGACACGCCGCGGTGGGCGTGACCGGTCGTCGTCAGTCCAAGTTCGCGCGCGGTCGCCGAATCCAACAGCCAGGACGCCAGAACGCCGTCGTCGATCACCGCGAGCTTTTTTGTGACGACGCCTTCGGCATCGAAGGATTGCGAGCGCAGGCCGCGCACCCGCAAGGGATCGTCGACTATGCGGATGCCCTTCGCGAACAACTGCTGGCCGAGCCGATCTTTCAGGAAACTGGTCTTGCGTGCGATCGAGGCGCCATTGGCTGCGCTGACAACATGACCTACCAGTGACCCCGCAACGCGAGGATCGTAGATCACTGGCACCTTGCAAGTGGCGACCTTGCGCGGATTGGCGCGCGCCACCGTGCGCTCGCCGGCGCTGCGGCCGATGCTGGCCGGAGCCATGAGATCAGACCCATGAAGCGCGGAGCTGAAATCATAATCACGTTCCATGCCGGTGCCGTCGCCGATGATCGCCATCATCGAGATGCTCTGGCTCGAACGCAGATAGGATCCGTGGAAACCGGTGCTCGTCACCAGCACCATGCCGCCGATGCCGGCAGACGCCGACGCGCCGCCGGATTTGGTCACGCCCTTGACCGCAAGACCCGCCGCCTCGGCTTCGACCGCGCGGCGCTCAAGTTCAGCCGTTGACGGTGTTACCCGGTCGAGCAGATCGAGATCGGGGAAGTTCCGCGCCAGCAACGACGGATCGGCCAGCCCGACATACTGGTCATCGGGCGCAACGCGCGCCATCGCGACCGCGCGTTCGGCGAGTTTCGAAACGTTGTCGCCGCCGACATCGTTGGTCGAGACCGTGGCCTGCCGCCGTCCGACCAGCACACGCAGCCCGACGTCATCGCTCTCCGATCGTTCTGATTCTTCGACGCGGCCGTCGCGAACCTCGACGCTCTGTGAGACGCCACGCACGGCAACCGCGTCAGAGGCGTCGGCGCCTGCGCGCTTCGCAGCTTCAACCAGCCGCTCTGCGAGTTGACTGAGCGTGGATTGATCGAAGAGTTCGGAAGCGGCGGATTTCGGCGATGACGTATTTGGTGAAGAGATCACGAACAAAATCCCGGGGATTCGAGCAAGGCCCGCGCGCGAGCGGCCCCATCATGAGATGTGCTTATTTTACGCGGACTTCAAGCATTCAATGATGCCGAAACGGAAAGATTTTCGGCGCCTTGGCAAGGTCCCGTCAATCATGTCGGCCAAGGGTCTGTCAATCATGCGCGCGAATGACGAGCGAAGCACCTTCGATTAACCAGCCTTTTTAAGCCCATCCGGACCGCGCTCTGGCATGCTCTCGCTCATCGACCGGGAACATAATTCCGGCGGGGAGAATCGAAGCCGTGAGGCGTCAAACAGCAACAGGCGGGATCAATCCCGCCGGGTCGAGCCGTGACTTGCGGCTCGACCCTCTCTCACTGCCCGTCAGTTTCTCAGCGCGCGACAGCCGAGCCGACGGCGGCGTCCGCCAGATCGAACTTCATCGCGAACGAGTGATCCTGCGCCGCGCCGTGCGTGGCATGCAGATGACGATCAACGTGCGCGTCAGCGACTTTTTGGGCGTCGCGGTGCGTGACACCGCCTCTGGGCGAATGCTCGTTCTGCTTCACCGCGATTCTTCGCTCGCCATTCCTCTTCTCGTGACCGAGGACGCCACTGAACTTGCCGCCGTGTGGCAAGCCTGGAGCGAGATCTTCGCACTTCCGCAGCTCGCCGATGACAAGCGCGATCCGGCGCCGCGCCGGCGACGGTGCAATGCGATCAACGAACGGCGGCCAAAATTTCTGGTGTGGCGTCGCAGTGGCGCCCTGCTCAACCCCGCGGCCGTCTATCGGGGCGAACGCGAGATCATCGCGCGGACCTAACCTGTCGCCCGCAGCAATGCGTCCAGCAGCAATCCTGCTAACAACAGCAGCCCGGCGTCGCGGTTGGATTTGAAGAGCCGCAGACAGAGGCCCGGATCGCCGATCTCGATCCGGACGATCTGCCAGACGAGATGCGCGGCAAAAGCCGCAAGGCCGATCCATGCCGGCCATCGCGCGCCGGCCAGATGCAACGCGACGGCGATCATAACGACTGCCAGCCCGTAGAAGATCGAGAGCGCCGGACGCGTGCGGTCGCCGAACAGCAATGCCGTCGATTTGATGCCGATCAGCGCATCATCGTCCGTGTCCTGATGCGCGTAGATCGTGTCATAGCCAATCACCCATGCAATCGACCCCGCATATAACACCAACGCGGCCGCATCGATGCGGCCCAACATCACCGCAAACCCCATCAGCGCCCCCCACGAAAAGGCGAGGCCGAGCACCACCTGCGGCCAGTAGGTAATGCGCTTCATGAAAGGATAGACCGCGACGATGACAAGCGAGGAGATTCCGGTCGCGATGGCGAAGCGGTTGAACTGCAGCAGCACGACCAGCCCGATCAGCGCCTGCGCTACGAGAAACACAAAGGCCTGCGCTACCGTCACCTGTCCCGCCGGAATCGGACGCGACCGCGTCCGCTCTACGCGCGCATCGAGATCCCGGTCGGTGATGTCGTTCCAGGTGCAGCCGGCGCCGCGCATCGCGAACGCGCCGATGAAAAACAGCACGATGGTCAGAGGAAGCCGGCTCACGTCATGGGCGACGCCCGCAGCCAGCGCCGCCGACCACCAGCATGGCATCAACAGCAGCCACGATCCGATCGGCCGGTCGAGCCGCGACAGCCTGAGATAGGGCCGCGACCAGAGCGGCGCACGGCTGTCGACCCAGTTGCCGGCCGAATCCGCGACGCGGGCCCCCGCATCGCTCATCGGAGACCGGTCATCGGGTAAGAACGTTGCCGCTCAGTGTGTCGAACGTGCTGCCACCCTTCTTCGGGGTGGTGGCTTCCGGGACCCCGCCGGTCGACCCCAGAACCTCGCTCAGGCTTGGGCCGGCCGGGCCACGCAGCTTTGCCTGTTTGGCCGCATCGCAAACCTTCTGGAACATGGACTCCGTCCCCTTGTGGTTGGCGTGCATCTGCTGTGCGACATTGTCGGGGATTCCGCACTTCTTGGAATGGGTATCGATGAACTTGACCATTTTGGTTTCAGCCTGCGCATATTGCCCGATCAGTTTGCAGGCTTCGTCGGGCGGCGCATGACGGGCACCGGCGGCCTGAATGAGCTTGCCGCGCTTCTCTGCCGCTTCACGCAACGGAAGGAACTCTTTCATGCATTCTTCGCCACCGGGCGGACCCGCTTGCTGCGGAGGAGGCTCTCCGAAGCCACCTACCACCGGAGCCGCGCTGCCTGATGGAAATGCGGCGGGCGCGCCGGTCTTCGCCGACGTTGTGCCGTTAACGGGGGGAAACGCAGAATCCTGACGCGGCGCAGCCGTGCTTCGCGCAGATGAACCGTTGACCGGCGGAAAGGGTGAATCATTGGGAGTGCCGACCGATCCCCTTACCGGCGGAAACGCCGGGTCATTGACCGTCCCCGTCGCGCCATGTGGTAATGGCGCCGGAAACGGGGTCTGGCCAAGCGTATCGGTGACGCTGGTGATAAACACCGCAAGCGTCAATGGAACGATCAGGCGTCGGACGATCACAGCATTCCTCCGGCAGGGTCAAATTTCCCTGAAGTCTTTCGCAACGAACGACTTAC